>JAFAHI010000468.1 GCA_019237325.1 Verrucomicrobiota bacterium
AACAAGCCGCGGCCCCATTGAAGCCGATGAGGCCGATAGCCGAGCAAATCATTGCGGCTTGATTTCCGCGGCTAACAAGCCGCGGCCCCATTGAAGCGTATATTACGGCATCTGCCTTCTTGCTTTCCGTCTCATTTCCGCGGCTAACAAGCCGCGGCCCCATTGAAGCTTAACACGTGTTATAATAGTCGCAACAGTAACAAGACATTTCCGCGGCTAACAAGCCGCGGCCCCATTGAAGCCCACTTGGAGAAGTGCAGCACCCGAAAACGTTGCACGGATTTCCGCGGCTAACAAGCCGCGGCCCCATTGAAGCTTTTGGCTCCTCCTCTCTTCTCTTTCATGCATTTGAATTTCCGCGGCTAACAAGCCGCGGCCCCATTGAAGCCCCAGATATGGATCAGGCAATTGTTGCCGCTGCCATCATTTCCGCGGCTAACAAGCCGCGGCCCCATTGAAGCAAGTCATTGATTTCCCAGTTGCAACACGCCCAACAATTTCCGCGGCTAACAAGCCGCGGCCCCATTGAAGCTTTCTGAATGATCTGCAGAGCAACAAAGGCCGCCTTATTTCCGCGGCTAACAAGCCGCGGCCCCATTGAAGCTTCGTTTTCCACGGACCTGTAGAACGCCCAAGATCGATTTCCGCGGCTAACAAGCCGCGGCCCCATTGAAGCGCGAAACTCGGAAAGAAGCTCGCTCCTTTTTCTCCATTTCCGCGGCTAACAAGCCGCGGCCCCATTGAAGCTTCGGATAGATCGTTCATTGTGGAAAATCTGACTCGATTTCCGCGGCTAACAAGCCGCGGCCCCATTGAAGCGGAGCGATCCAACCCAGCATGAAAGCGAACTTCTGAGATTTCCGCGGCTAACAAGCCGCGGCCCCATTGAAGCTGCGGACTGACCTCACAGATGTAGAGCCGGATATCGATTTCCGCGGCTAACAAGCCGCGGCCCCATTGAAGCCCGCTCTTGGTGGTGGCCCTTCGGTCGCCGGCGTACAATTTCCGCGGCTAACAAGCCGCGGCCCCATTGAAGCAAGGACGGGACGGTTTGGAGCGGCATCGAACCTCGTATTTCCGCGGCTAACAAGCCGCGGCCCCATTGAAGCAAGCCCGGGCTTTCTTATTGCACGGATGCTATAAATACATTTCCGCGGCTAACAAGCCGCGGCCCCATTGAAGCTGTGTGCTGACCTTCCCATTGACATTGATTCAGTATTATTTCCGCGGCTAACAAGCCGCGGCCCCATTGAAGCTTGTGTTCCATATGGAACTTCCGGCCCATACAGCATATTTCCGCGGCTAACAAGCCGCGGCCCCATTGAAATCGCGAAAAAAAGACCTTGGCGCAGCTGCCGATCTAAGTGAACTCTAAACTCACCATAGCGTGCCCATCGATTCGTGGTACTTGGAAAATGAGGTAAGGATCTTCACTGCTGATTTCGAGTGATAGCGCCTCCGGTACCATTACCGCTTCGCGGACCGGTCGCGCGGTTCGTACGAAAAGGTTCACGTTGAAGAGGGGAATCACATCCTCGATCACATCCAGCTCTTGGCTCCGTCTTTCAGGAATGAAGTGGAGAAGATGAAGTACCCAACGATTGTGGTCTGCTTGATTCGTCACCGTGACCTGCAACGTGCTTGGTCCGTCCCGTTTTACCAATGGGTCGGGCAACAACCTCTCAATTGCGTTTAAGATCAGCACCTTGCACCAGTGCGGCGCATTATCATCGTACTGGCTAAAAATCGGATTCGAAAAATAGATGCAACGTCCGTTTTGGACGATTCCAGGCTGACTTACGGAGCCCGAAGAAGGGGCTTGCCGATGAGAGCAGAAATGCTGGTAAGTCCGGTCGAACCATGATCCAATCAGCGGCGCCAAAATCTCAGTGCCGGATTCCGCGCTGATCGCCATTCCTTTCCGATACATTGCATGCTCGGTGGCGGGCAGACCCCGTCCAATGACTCCCGTCGGCAAGAGGTATTCGCAGTAATCGTGGCGTTCGTAATTTCTGCCCCGAACCAAGTTCCCGTGACTGTCTCGCGGACCTTCGTTAAGTAAGCTCACTCCGAATAGATCCGTACTGAACCCATTCTGCTGCTGGTCCAAACCGGAGGCATAACTCGCTAGAATAGTGCCACCGGCTTCGACATACTCTTTCAGTTTCATTGCGAGCTCGGCGGAAACCGGAATGTGGTCTGGCAGTATGAGCAGCCGATATTTATTGAAGTCGCCGGCTGAGTCCAGGATGTCAAATTGATGGCAGCCTTGCTCCAATATCCGGGTTGCTCCTCTGATGGCTTCCGGTAAAACACCATGTTCTCCCCCCGTGAATTCTTCAGGAGTTAACACTCCGATCTCGGTTACAGGCTTCGCGCCGATACACCAAGGCTCTTTTTGTTCTATCTCTTGATAAACTTGACCGATTAACCCGTACACATGGGGGTCGATCCGGCCGTCCGGGTGCAGCTGGTCGCCGATCATACACTTGGCGCCATGAGTCAACATGCGCAGACATTCATAACGAAGCGCCTGCAAATTCTTGAACGAATGGAAATCTCCCCATGAGGTGTGGAATTTTCCGGTCATTCCAACACATTCTAACCCAAGAGTCCGGGCGTATCGGATGGTCGCTGGGAAATGGAGATATCCCCATTCGCCGCCAGGGAGACTTTCCAACTCGAAGTGTGAGTAAGCAGCCTTCACCTGGCGATGATGAGGGCCGATATGCCCCGCGTTGTAGAAGATGGTGCAATCAGAGTTCCGGTCTCGGATGAACCGGGTCATTTCTTCTTTGAATTGATTAGCCGTTTGAATTCCGAAGCGTTCCGGCACCCCGGCTTCGCCAGGCTCTAAACCTTTATCCGACATTTTTTTGCGGCAGTAGCGACAGACACAGGCGACCGGCCAGACAATATCAAAGAACAGCCCATCGGTTGGAAACGTTTCCAGGACCTCAGCCGTCAGCTCTTTCAGAAATTCTCGGTAAGGCGTGTTTAGACAAAGTTGCTGGTAAAATCCGGCCTCGAACGGAGGAGTGCCCACCAGCGAGCCTTTCTTGTCCAGACAGACCCATTCCGGGTATCGCATGGCGGTGTAATAATCCCATTGAACCGTGATATAGATTGGCACTCGGATACCGCGCCGGTGACAAGCCTCTATCTGTTGATTGAGCAAGTCCCGTTTGAGGGCGGGGTGCTTGCGTTCAGGGAATTTCTTGGACTCAAAGTAAAGCCAGCCGTGATGGCAACGCGCAAAGCAGGTGATGGAGTTCACCCTGGCTTGGATCAATGTTTCAGCGAATTCCTCGGGGTCAAAATTAGAACCGACCTCTGGGATCTGTTCGCTGGTGTGAAAATCGAGATGAACCTGGCGAGACGGCAATTCAGATGCTGGCAACAGTTTTTGTCCAATCATTCGTGTATCTCCAATTGTGCCGGCCGGTCTCGATAGCTTTCGGGTTGGAGGTTGGTGAAAGCAAGCTCCTCAGGAGCAAGATTGCGTGATTGTCGAATTTGGACGAGAGAGCGGATCAGTGGTCAATCTACAGAGCGTTGGCGGCCGGCAAAAGTGGGTGTTGATCTCCGTCACTTATCTGCTACTCGGTGCGTGTGCACACAAACCCGCTCCGGCTGGGCCTCAGTATCCAGCGATTCCCGAACAATCCGTTCGCTTATTAGCTGCCGCCCCTAAACCTCCTTTCGCTCGGCTTGGTGTGGTTACGATTCAGGATCGCCTAGAAGCCATGTCAGGTGACACCTGGTCACAGGTTCGCACAATGGCGGCACAGAGCGGTGCCAACGGCGTCTTCGTACGCCAACAAAAGACCTTCTGGTATCGCGATCCGCGAACGAAACAGCGCGTCAGAATCCAACGGACGGTTTATCAGCTCGTTTACATTCCTTAACCGCGAATCTCGACCGCGAATGCACACGAATGGACGCGAATAAGAAAAAACAACCGCACCCGGAAAGTTTCCGGTCCGGTAGGGCGAAGAACTCGGCGCGCCGATCGTGTGGCTAACCGAGAAGATTTCCTCGCGCCGGTTTTGAGCCGTTGAATGCGTGTGGCATCTCGATCCTGCCCTCAATTCGTAAACGCTCAGTCCGCATGAGATTCCTGAGCATGGCGCACGGTGGGTCGCGGCTCAAAACCGGCGCGGATTAGCCAAATAGCGAAACCGTACCGTGGGCGCGCCGAGTTTTTCGCCCTACCGGACCGGAGACTTTTGGTGGCTGCGATTGTTGTTCTTTTGTCTTCGTGTCCATTCGTGTCTATTCGCGGTTACTATGTCCGATTCAGACTCGCTCACCGCAGACGAAGTGATTCGATTGTTGCAGCTCGAGGCGCACCCGGAAGCAGGGTATTTCCGGGAGACATTCCGAGATTCCAAGAGGCCAGGGGAACGATCGGCGTCCACGGCGATCTACTTCCTGCTCAAGCGGGGCGAAATCTCGCGCTGGCATCGGATCGACGCGGTTGAGGTCTGGCATTGGTATGGCGGCGCCCCACTCCGGTTACAGATCCGAAACGCCGAAGGACCGATCGAGACCGTTTTGCTCGGGAATGACTTACTGAAGAATGAACGTCCCCAATGCGTTGTTCCAGCAGATGACTGGCAAACCGCGGAGACGCTGGGGGATTGGACGTTGGTCGGTTGCACCGTAGCACCCGGCTTTGAGTTTAGCGGTTTCGAACTAGCCTGAATCGCTTGCCGGCTCGCATTCGCGAGCCGGCAAGCGATTCAGGCTATAACTTTAAATGGACTTTGGGTGCCCAGTTAAAGGTTGATTTATTTCCGGGCTGACTAAATCCCGGATTGCAGCCGCTGTTTTTGGGCCAATACCTGGAACCTTTTCTAATTCGCTGGCGGTTGCAGTGATGCAGGCTTGAACGCTGCCAAAATAGTCGAGCAATCGGTACGCGCGATCCGAGCCAACCGCGGGCAGGGTTGCCAGCAGACGGAGCTGTTGGGTCCGTTTTCTCTTCGCTTTGTAAATTCGATATCGAGGCGCGTCCTCTTTGAGTCTCGCGAATTGGCGGCCGGTGTAGACCAGGAGTTGAGCTGTTTCCTTGGTATCCCGGGAGCGAAAAACAGAAAGATGAAAGACCAGCGTGAGGGTTATTAGGGTTCCTTGCAGGGCTTCGCGCCGGATGCCTAGCTTGTTCCAGTCGTCCGGGCCGCCTTCAATGATAATGCCGGCGCGCATGGGTTGCTCTGCCAATCGTTTGGCCTGTGAAAAGAGCCGCTGATCTATCAGGGACGCTGCGAAGTCCGAAGCGGTCTTGCGTTCGAAAATCGCTCCTTGTTCGACGATGTAATCTCCGGTCTGCAGATCCTTCCATCGCAATTGGACATCAGGAAAAGCCGAAAGAGACTCCCAAACGCTCGACTGATTTTCCCGGTGGTCGGCGATAATCTCAATTGGGATCATTCCAGTTCCTGCGGGACTCGGAGCCGGCGAATCGCCGAGTAAGGAACAATATCGACGTAGCCAGAATCATCCTCGATGACCATTACCGTCCGGGCCAATAGGGCGTGCTCCGCTGTTGGGATCGAATAGGCCAGGTCAGAATCGACTTCGACCGCGAAGCTCCTAAAAGGTCGTGCATGAAGTAGTTTTGTTATCTGCTCTCGCATCCCGATCCAAAAGAAGTTCGTATTAGCTCTCTACCAAAACGCTACTGATCGCAAAAATGGGAATGAAATGTTCCTCGTCTTCGCCATCACCGTAAACGGTGACGTTGGTGCCCTTACCAGATGGATTAAGGGAAATGTAGTCTCCGGCTCGGATTCTAAGCGCCCGGCCATCGTTTAAGTGCACGACGAAACGCTGCCCGGAATGTTTAAGCTCCAGGAGTCTCTCTGCAATCGTCATGACATCCCTATTATGGGCGAATTCATCTTGGCTGACCAGAGAAGATAGCCGTCTGCTGCTTATCTACGTCAGTGCTGACACTCCGTCCCTTGCACCAATCACTTCTCACCCATTCGACGCGAGCCTGACTTGAGCTTGTGCAAAGTTAATGCTTGCTCAGGGCGGGCCTTTCACTTTTCACCTCGCACCGGGTTCCATGGGGGGCCCGCTTCTCACTTCTCACGAAGAAGTGACCGCCTTCTCCTGCGGTTTAATCGCAGGAGAAGGTTATCCTCCTTTCTCGTTGGTTTGCTCGTTGCTCTTACTCTTCGGAAGCGTTTTCAGTGGGAGCTGCGGAGGTTTTCTTAGCTCGCAGCCGGGCGATCCGTTCAGCGTTAGCGCTTTCCCAAGCTTGGGCCTGGTCCGGAGTTAAAACGGCCTTCACGTTGGTGATGTATTGGTCGTGTAACTCTTTTCGTTTAGCTCTCTTTTCGGCTGTGGTAGTGCTGGCATCCGCTTTCACCGCTTGCACGGCGTCGACGTAGTTGCTGATGATGGATGTGACCTTGGTCTCCTCGTCTGAGGTTAGGGTGACACTCTTTCGAAGCATAGTGAGCTCCCGCTTCTTAAGGGAGTCAGGAGAAACCGGACGCCGCTTGGGCAAGCTGGATACTGCGGGTGCACTGGGTGCCGGGCTAACGTCGGATTGAGTGCCGGTATTGGGCGCTGGTGCTTGCTCGACTGGATCTGCGTAAGCCGAGACCAGGGTCCCGGCAACGAGGGCAGTCAAGAATGCTGTAGGTACATAACGGAATTTCATATGGAGCGAAATCATAACGCGATTTCATAAAGATACAATATAAAATAACGTTATTTTTTTGTGATACTATATTTAACGTATTGAGCAGGCAAGATCGTTCTGCGAAGTCGTAGGAGTAGTGGAGCGGTGGAGTGCTGGAGTATTGGATGCCGAGGCGACTCGGTGCTACGAAGCTGATCTCCCAAGCCATGACCTCGGCCGCCACTCACCAGGCGCAACATGGTGGAAGGTACGGGGAGGGATCGCGTCCTCGCGATCCGTTGTGACCGAAGCCGAGTACGCGATTATCACGGGGCGGGAGTATGTCTCTGGGTCCGGACAAGCGTTCACGGCGCGCGAGGACGCGCGCCCTCCCCGAATTGCACCCGCGTAGCGGGTTGAAGATGTTTTCAGGGCGATTTCAAGTTGTCGACCAACCTAGGGCTAAAGCCCATAAGCGTTAGCTTGTTTTGGCGACAATTGTTGGCGCAGCTTTCTGTCTCGAAGGACCTTGACTCCGCTAGGAGCCAGATCTTTATAGCTCGCCGCGAACAAAAATAAGACTAGCTCCGATAGGAGGCACATCTAGTTGAGAACACAAAGGGAGGAGACCGCCTAACCGATTTCGCTCCTACGGAGCTAGCCGCGTCTTTTTGCGCTCATTGCTATAAATATTCAGCTCCTACGGAGCCAAGGCATCCTGTTTAGAGCCGTCCTCTCCAGTCGGTGTCCCAAAAACAAGTTAACGCTTATGGGATTAAAGCCCTGGGCTATGATCTGCTGCCGCTGCGCGGCACATCCAGCTCTCCTCCGCTTTCGCCCCTAAATATCCGAGCCTGGCTGATTCGATCCTTGCTCGAACTTTTGATCTTCGTCCTGATTGCCGTTCTGATTTTGGTTCTGACCTTTGCCCTGTTTCTGGCCTCTCGCGTTCTTCAGCGCTTGTTTTTGTGCCGGTGTCAGGAGTGAGCGAAGTTGCCGGTTGTACTGTTTGCGCAGTTCTTTTTGTTTCGCCTTCTTTTCTTCGGGCTGTAACGAGCTGTCATTTCTCACCGCTACCAACTGATCGACGAAGTTGTTGATGACAGGGGTGATCTTGGTCTGCTGATCTGGCGTTAGCTGGGCAACTTTTTGGAGACGCGCTAGCTGGCGCTGCTTCATCTTATCAGGATTCGCATGACCCTGCTTGGCCGGACTCGGGCCTTGAGGCGAAGGATTTGCGGGGCTTACAGAAGGTTCAGCGTTGGGAGAGTTGTCTTGCGCCAGCGCTGGGAAACTCGCACCCGTACAAATAATCATTAAACCTAATGTCTGAGCGAACAATTTCCGGAAGAGCGATCCAGTTTCCATGTTGTTATCTGCTTTCCTTTCGGCGTTTCTTGTATGAGTGAATTGACGGTCTGGTGTTAGCAAGAGTTACTTAAAGACCAGAATTATGGCGCTGCCAATGCGAGTTTCACTGTTGGAGGGAGATATAACGAAAGTACAAGTGGAGGCCATCGTAAACGCCGCGAATACATCTTTGCTCGGCGGCGGTGGCGTGGACGGAGCGATTCATCGGGCCGCTGGTCCAGAATTATTAGCGGAATGCCGAACCTTGGGGGGATGTCCTACGGGGGAGGCGAGAATTACGGGCGGATATCGTTTACCTGCGAAATACATCATTCACACGGCCGGGCCAATCTGGGGAGGAGGAGATCGGGGCGAGCCAGAGCTGCTGGCACGCTGCTATCGTAACTCGCTGGCATTGGCAACCAAACATCAGGTGCGGAGCATCGCCTTTCCGGCGATCAGTTGTGGGATCTATGGCTATCCCATCCAGGATGCCTGCCAGATCGCGGTGCGCGAGACGTTGGCTTACCTCGATACAAATGAGCTACCCGAAAGAGTCACTTTTGTTTGTTTCGGAAGCGAGATCTACGACGCGTACCAGGCGGCGCTAAATGCTTCGCTGTGAGACGTGAGAGGTGAGACGTGAGAAGTGATTGGTGATCTACGGCGCTGTGAGTTGTAGAGCGGGCATCGTTTGCTAGGTCGAGCAAAATCCCAGGTTGACCTGGCCTTTTGGTCGATCTAATCTACGCTTCTTTTTTGACGGGCTGTGGCTCAGCTTGGCTAGAGCGCCACGTTCGGGACGTGGAGGCCGTGGGTTCGAATCCCACCAGCCCGATTTCAATTCCGGGGAAGCTTCGGTCCCTCGCGCCCGTGAGCAAAGCGGCTACCGAGCGCCACGGCCACACCGCCAATCACTTCTCACCTCTCACCTCTCACGTCTCACTTCTCACTAAGAGATCGGCATGCCCGTAATGATGCTCTCCACAGCTTCTATCGTCGTCTGCTTCGGGTCGATGTCGTCGGCTACGGTTTTGCCGCGGCGCAGCACGATGATTCGATCGACCACCTGAAACACGTGATAAATGTTGTGTGCGATCAAAATGCAGGAATGCCCGGAGTCGCGGGCGCCGCGGACGAATCGAAGTACTCCCTGGGTTTCTTCAACGCCGAGGTTGTTGGTCGGTTCGTCCAGGATAATCAATTCACTCTCGAAATGCATCGCGCGGGCAATGGCAACCGCTTGGCGTTCCCCTCCGGAAAGAGCGCTAATCGGGGTGGTCGGCGGGATCTCTTTCTTGATACCGACCTGCTTTAGCAATTTACGGGCGACTTCGTTCATCGTGTCATGATCCAGCCGATCAAGAAAGCGCGGAGCTCTTAACGGTTCACGCCCGAGAAACAGATTGCGAGCGATAGAAAGCTGCGAGATCAGAGCCGAGTCTTGATAGATCGTCTCGATGCCCAAAGCCATCGCGTCGGTGGTGTTCCTAATCTTGACCTGGTTCCCACGCACGTAGATTTCCCCGCTTTCGGCTCGCAATGCGCCAGAGAGGATTTTGATGAGAGTCGATTTTCCCGCGCCGTTGTCACCTAAGAGGCCGACAATCTCGTTCCGGTTGACCGACAGGGTCACATCGTTCAGGGCCTGTACCCGGCCAAAAAATTTATTAATACGGTCCATCCGGACCAGCTCTTCCGGCATAGCGTTATGCTAGTTCGCGGTTCACCGTTCAACGTTTGTAGCTGCCATACACCCTTGTACTCGAAAGCTTTGCTCCAGGGACGATCGCATAAATGGGATAAATGGGACAATGAGACATACTATGAACCATCAACCGCGACCCGCGACTCGCGAATCATCAACCGTGGAACGGCGAACGGTGAACTGTGAACCATGAACCTCTTCACGTGCCCGCATGGTGACGGCGTTCGAGCCAGGAATGGAGTGCCATCATCGCCAAGATGATTCCTCCGACAAAGATATTGTAGGCTAAACCAGGTACCCCGATCAGTACGATCCCGTTACGCATGGTGCGGAGGATCAGGATTCCGACTACAGTCCCGATGATGGTGCCGCGTCCGCCGGACAGAGCGGTACCGCCAATGACCACCATCGCAATTACCTCTAATTCGTATCCGGTGCCGCTATTTGGGTTGGCGGCCGAGACTCGAATTGAGCTTGTGATGCCGGCGTATGCGGACAATACCGCGGTTAAAATAAATAGAGCGACCTTGGTGTAAGTAACCCGCACTCCGCGGGCCCGGGCTGCCTCGGGGTTTCCACCGGCGGCCTGTATCCAGTTGCCAGCTTTCGACTCAGTAAGGACGTACCCGAGGATGATCGCAAACAGGATGAACCAGAGCAGAGACGCGTAAATATAGAGGCCGCCAATCGCGAACTCGCCAACCACGATGTTCATCAGCGGCGAATCGGCAGTCCAGGTACGTTGCGGAAATCCATCTGTGACATAGAGCGCAGTTCCGCGGACGACCAACAGCATTCCTAAGGTGACCAAAAACGACGGAATCTTTAGGTAGGTCACGAACCAACCGTTGGCCAAGCCGACGATCACCGCGAACAAGAGTGCGATCACAAATCCGACTTCCAGCGACGCAACATGGGTGTTGTACAGCGTCCACATGACGATCGGCGCAAAGCCGAACACAGAGCCGACCGACAAATCGAACTCGCCGGCAGTCATTAACAGGGTCATCCCCAAAGTGATCATCCCGAGTTCCGGGGTAAACGCCAGCAGGTTGCTGATGTTTCCCGCTGAAAGGAAGGCGGGAGACCGCAGACTAAAAGCCGCGATCTCCACAACCAGCAAGACGAAAGGCCCGAATTCGGGTTGGGAGACGACCCTTTGTACGAACGACTTTATGGCCAATTACTTGTGTCCGGAACCCTGCATTATTTTCAGGTAAGTGCCGGCTTTATCCTTCTCGTACAAAGTGCCGACGCTGATGTCGAACCCGGGCGGGATACCGTCCGCAGCCATGGCTGCCATGGAAAGCGCTAGGTAGCTAGTCGCTTGCGGATCCTGCCACATCGCCGCGTTTACGTATCCATCTAGGACTTCTTGGGCGGTATCGATCGAGTTGCCCCAACCGACAACTGGAATCTCGCCGGCCTTAACGTGGACCTGGTCAAAGACTCGTTTGATGCTGCCGGTAACCAAATCGCCAAGGCCAATGATCGCCTTAATCTTGCTCTTGTTGGCGGTAAGATAATCGGACATACGGGTGATAATTTCGGCCTGGTCCAGCTTGGCCTCAGTGATCTCGTAGTTGATTCCGAGCGGCTTAAATACCTGGTCGATTCCCTGCGTTTCTAGGGTCTGATAGGTAGCGCCGGGCACTTCGACCGGCATCCAGACGAAGTCGCCTTTTTTCACGAAGTTATGGTCAACGAGATATTGGGCCCACCGATGGCCGATAGCGACGTTGTCACCGCCGACATAGGCATCTCGACCGCTGGTTTTGTCTTCGGTATTCATGATGATCACCGGAATACCGGCGGCGTGGGCTTCGGCGATAACCTTCGTCAAACTGCCCGGGTCAGGCGTGCTGGTGACGATTCCTCGCGCTTTCGCCGAAATCGCGGCCCTGATTGCTTCTTGGTGTGATGGCACATCGCCACTGTGAAACGAAGTCCGGACATCGTTACCGGTGTCTTTTGCCCATTGCTCCGCTCCTTGGAGGAAATACGTCCAAACCGGGTCAGTCGGCGAGCCGTGGGAAACCCAATAATAGATCGCTTTGTCAGCGGCCGAGGCTTGGATCGGTGCAAACAGCACCGCCATGGCGCCAAGAATTGGCAAAGAAAGCCCGATTCCAATGGATGCAGGCTTTCCATTTCTTATGGGCAAACCGAGACGGGTTGCCCAATTGAGCAGAACGCGTGTTCTCATAATCTGGGGGATTGATCCAGCAACCGGCGCGAACGAACCGGTGCGGGAGCGTTATAATGAACAGCGTTGCGAGGGAATCGAAAGGAAAAACTACAAGTGAGACGTGAGAAGTGAGATGTGATTCGTAAGAGGTTGCGTACTAATCACCTCTCACCCCTCACCTCTCACTTCTCACGTTTCACCTCTTCAGAGCCCCTCGCCGCGCGAAAATAATCAGCCAGCCCCTGAGCTACCCCGTCGGCATATTCCGCGTAGATGTTTTTGTGCATCACCCCGTTGAATTCTCGAAGGCCATCGTATTCTCCGGCCTGGAATCGGTCGAAGAAGTCGCGGCTGTTCATTACATAGCACTCCACATAGGCGACCGGGCAGTGATAGAGCCGGTTGGCTAACAGATTACGAGCCCAGACATAGCCGCTCGTGCCCTCTGCGCGCGCATTATCGCTGTTGTAATGGTAAGCGGGCAATTTGGTGATGTCGGAAAGGGAGTGAGCAATGCTTTCGGCGATATCTAGTTCTTCGTCGAAGGATTGGCTCAGCAGTTTCACAAGCATCTGGTAGCGAACGTCTGCGTATGCCAGCTCGGATTCAGCGTAAGCGCCGTTCACGATCAAGTGCAGATGGTTGATGTCGGTCAAAGTAGGGTTCGCTGGGTCACCCCACGGCTCCGCATTAAAGTGAAGGCAAAGAGTGAGGTCTGGCTTTAACGTGTGGTTGACGCGCTTCGCTCTTTCATGAATCTCAGCCACTCTGTAGAAAAGACGTTCCGCCTCCCAAGCGATTGAATGCTCCTTTTCCGGGTGAGCCGGACCTTTGTAATTGCGTAAAATTGGATGCACCCCGCGTGATTTCAGAGAAGCGCGTGCCTCGGAATGAAGATCCTCGGGCCGCAAAGACGTGACTGGGCCCGGCTTTGAGTGAACGAAAATAACCTTCGCCCCAAGTTCCTCCAGGCGGGGGGCTAAACGTTTCGCGGTTTGCAGAGTGAGATCTCCTTCCTTGACCGGCTCGGCGTTCCCGATCCGAAACCAACGTTCCTCCATTTTTGCCCACGAGCCGCCAAGATGACCCGGATCCAGAGCGATCGTTACCCCGGCCAAAGGCTGGTCGTTGTCCGCCGGAAGCGTTTTCGGATCGTGCCAGTACTTCGGGATCGGCCGTCCACCGTCCTTCGCGAACTTGAGCTTTAGCCGGTGTTTGCCCGAGGTCTGAATTTCCGCGTAGTCAGGCTCCATCGTAATGCATTTTTGAGCCGTACCACCGACCGCGTACACATCGTTTAAAAGGTGGAGGAATCGGTCGTGAGTGATCGTTCCTTGGAACTTTTGGAGTTCATCCCAGTCGGGCGGGCGGCTTAGCGGCGTGAGAGGATCGGCCATGGCCGGGGTTAATATGCCGGTTTTGAGTACCAGGATGAGAATAATGCCAGTCACTAAACGTTTCGTACTCGTCCTCGTTCTCGATGAGGCGGGGCAATGGAGTAACAGAGCCGTGGACGATTGGAGGTTGTCCTCTGGTGAACGGGCTATGCGACGGTAGCGAAATATCCCAACGGGCGGCTTGCACGAATTCGAGGACGAGAACGACGACGAGGACGATTTAAGGAGCCTTCCCAACATACCAGATTTGCTTCAGGGTATTTCCACCCTTATATAAATGTAATTAATAAATGTAATTGCTGGTGGCTAGGCGATGCTTCGACTTCTTTTTCTCGGTGACATCATCGGTGAGCCCGGGCGCAGGGCGGTTATCGAGATGCTGCCGACCTTCAAATCCGCCTGGCAGCTCGATTTTGTCGTCGTAAATGGCGAAAATGTTGCCGCTGGGCGGGGTATAACGCCCAAACTGGCAATCGACTTGCTTCGTTGTGGAGCTGCCGTGATCACGACCGGCGACCATGTCTGGGATCAGAAAGATATCGTTTCATTCATCGACACTGAGCCCCGACTGCTCCGTCCAATCAATTATCCTGAAGGCACTCCTGGGGGAGGTTCGATCGTCCTAGAGACCACGAAAGGAAAAGTCGGGGTCATTAACGTCCAAGGACGAACGTTCATGCTTCCCGCCCTGGAAAATCCATTTCGATGCGTATGGGACGAGGTTGAACAGATCCGAGCACAAACGCCGGTCATTTTTGTCGATGTTCATGCTGAGACAACCAGTGAAAAAATTGCCCTTGGGAGATTCCTGGATGGGAAGGTTTCCGTTGTGGCCGGGACTCATACCCATGTACAGACGGCTGATGAGCAGATTTTCCCTGGCGGAACCGCCTTCATTTGCGATGCCGGAATGTGCGGACCCACGGAGTCTGTCCTAGGACGCGAGATTCAACCTATCGTCCAGCGTTTTTACAGCAGCATGCCGGTCAATTTTCCGGTAGCGAAAGGGGAGGTCAAGCTGCACGGGCTCATGGTCGATATCGATGAAGAGAGCGGACGGGCAATATCGGTTCAGCGTGTAGCCGAGACTTATCGGCCCGCGCCCCCTGCCTCTGTAGAAACCCAGGAGGCGGCGAACCGGGAAGAACATTCTGTTACCCGGTAGGGATGAGCTCGCGCTCATCCGGCTGTTAGCCCCGCGATCGCGTAGATCAACGGGACCTGATTCGTACAGCCCAGAATCCTGTTGACGCTATTGCGCTCTTTGTTAAGTTTCCGGCTCGCTTGACGGACCTTGAGTAGCGATCGATCGGCCTCTTTTTGCGGGATTAGCGACTGATGAGCCTTTTGATTGGTATCAATCTCCGGCACGAAAGGTCGGCCGATTCACGCAGTGTGCTACTCGTCCGATTAAAGAAACAACATATGCCCATGTAGCTCAGTTGGTAGAGCACGTCCTTGGTAAGGACGAGGTCACCGGTTCAATCCCGGTCATGGGCTCCATGTCCTTACTACAAAAGACCTTAGATTATTTAAATAGAAGATAGAGCAAGAAGGAGACCTTAAATGGCGAAGGATAAATTCGAACGATCCAAACCGCACGTGAACATCGGCACTATCGGACATGTGGACCATGGTAAGACCACTTTGACT
>JAFAHI010000541.1 GCA_019237325.1 Verrucomicrobiota bacterium
CCGAAGCTCGCCCTGCGTGACTTCAGCTTCCCAGCGGGTAATTCCGGCTTCTTGCCAGAAGCGAAGATTAACTTTTGCCTGTCCGACCGTGAGTCCACTGAGACGCAAGTCCGGAAGCCATGGTGGCAATTGAGGATCGACGTTCAATCGGTGATTTGGCGCGTCCGCGTGTAAACCAAGAATCGCCTGCAGCAGATGGAATACGCTTCCTGCCGCCCACGCCTGAGGAACGTTAGCTGCGGAATATTGCACCGGGAAGGCCCCAGGAGTTCGTTGAATTCCACCATAGAGCTCTGGCAGTCGATAGCTCACGAAACAGCTCGCCGCCTCGGAGATGTCGCGGGCGATGCGAGCGGCTTCGGCGGCAAATCCATAGCGTTTGGCCCCCAACGCGATGATTCCGTTATCGTGAGGCCACACGGAGCCGAGCTGGTAGGAAAATGGATTATAGGCAGGATTGCGAGCTGAGAGTGTGCGAATGCCCCACCCGCTCCACATGTCCGGTTCAAACAGCCGCTTCATAACCTGTGCTGCATGCTGATGACTGGCAATTCCGCTCCAAAGCAAATGTCCGGCATTTGAAGCGATCGTTCGGACCGGTTGTTTCGCGGGATCAAGCATGAAAGCGTAGTAACCAATATCTTCGCACCAGAAGTGTTGCTCGAATCGCGCCTGCAGATCTGCCGCCTTGTTCCTCAAGCCTGAGGCACGCTGGCGCTCGCCGAGCGCTTCAAACATTTCAGACATTCTCATCCAGGCATCAAATACATAGCCTTGCAATTCGCAGAGTGCCTTTGGTTGCCTTACCTGAGTACCGTCGGGGTAAACACAAGCATCGCCTGAGTCCTTCCATCCCATGTTTTCATAACCCTGCTTGGACCTGGTCTGATACTCCTGAAACCCATCACCGTCTAAGTCGCCATAGCGTTCGATCCATTCCAGACAACGAAGGGCCACGTCACGATAGTCTCGTAACAGCGAATCATCGCCGAGCCATTTCCACGCCTCATGCAGAACTATCAAATAGAGCGGCGTGGCATCGGCTGTGCCATAGTAGGGGGTGTGAGGAATCAGATGAAAATGCGCAAGCTCGCCGAACCGAATTTCATGTGGGATTTTCCCAGGCTCGGCGTCCCGCCAGTCATCGATTTCGGCAGCTTGAAACTCCGCCAGCTTCTTCAGTGCCCCCCGTGCGAAGCCTGGGTTTACCATCATATTTTGCAGCGCGACCAGCAGGCTATCGCGCCCAAACAAAGTCACGAACCAGGGGACTCCCGCGGCTGGAATCCAAAGATTGTCGCCTGAATCATGATCATGGAGTCTGAGTGCCCCCATATCGACGACTGACTGCCTATACAGTCGATAAATGTCTTCGTTCCCGCTGGTTAGGGAAGTGGATTTGCCCAGCCAATCACGTTGCAACCAGTCGAACCTTGTCTCGTCCGGTTTGTGAAAACAGGACCGAACAGGCTCGCGCACGCGGTCGTTCTCGATCAGAAAAAATTCGTTGCACACGTGCCACTCGGCTCCCGGCGGCAGGTTCACATCAAAGGTGATACGGCCGTTTGCATAGCCGGCGAGTGACTCAGAACTGGCTTTATAAATTAAACTTCGATGGAAGTCGTGGTTTATATAAGAGGTTCTCAGCTCCTTGCGTTCCTTATCCCACTCGGTCTCGGTTTTTCCTCGTCGCACAAAGCGATGGGACTTTACTTCGAAAATGTCGGCGAAATCCGAACGCAGTGCGATTTCCAGGTTGAAACGTACTGGCTTGAATCCAAAGTTGCTTATGTCCAGGTCCTCGTGAACGCCATCGCCAACGGAACGGGTGATGACCAGTGCCAAGGTGCCAGCCCCAACTTCGCCGTCAATCGTGCTGAACTGGGCGTTCGTCAGATAGATCCGGGCGCTATAGTAGGTTGTAGTGCTCGATGTTCGACGGATCCAGGATTGGCCGTTGCTCGAAATCGAATAATAACTCAAAAAGCGCGTGTCACCGGCAAACAGCCCTTGCTCGCTGTCTGCAGCGATCTCTCCGTTGAGATCGGTAACGATAAAGGTGGCGCCGTTGTTTATCGTGAGTACGGGCGGCCCAACACTGATTTCGGTAGGCACAGCGTATCTCCATGCCGGCTAAGCGCTATCGATGGAGCGGCGACCTTCGCTGCTAGACTGGGCTATGCTCCTAAGGCTGCCGTTCTGCCGTCCCATCAAGTCTGATTCTCTCTGCCGCCAAGTTATAGAAAAGAGGTTTTGACCTGAAAACATAGGGCTACAGTGACAGCGGCTGACCAAGCTCCCTTGCTTCTTGATTCGACTGCTTTAAATATCATTATCCTCAATGGGTCTGGTTAGGTGTGGCCCGCGACCAGCGCCGCCGGCCACCAGCATCCTACGATTACATCTACCGCGCCTTCAGACTTGCGAAGCCACTGCGTCAACGTGGCCCGATTCGTTGTGTCCATTGCACAAGACTCTGCAGTAAATGGCGGATGTGATCCTTAGTCGTTTCATCGGTCAGGTTGCCTTCTTTATCAAAGCGGCCCGCGGCGTTGGCGATCATCACCTCCGGCTGGTTGACGGGAAACATATTAAGGAAAACGAGAATCTGTCGCAGGTGGTACTGTGCCCGCGCCGTACCAAGTGTCCCGGGCGATGCTCCCATAATCGCCGCGGGTTTCCCGTTCCATGCGCTGTCACCATAGGGCCTCGATGCACAATCAATCGCATT
>JAFAHI010000617.1 GCA_019237325.1 Verrucomicrobiota bacterium
TTTTGGTGTTGGTCTTACTCGGCAGATTTTAGAGGACCGACCAGAATCTCTCACCAACCAAAGTCTCTGCTTAGACCCGACCAAGGTGTTATGACCGGGCACCCGATTGGAACAAGGCAGCACTCAGAACGTCAGATCCGACTCGAGCTCAAAACGAAATCGTTTGGTCCCTTTAAAAGACCCGCAAGCCTATCTGCAAGATCATTGCCCAGGTTCCGTCGACTCCGACACCCTGCGCACTGACCAACGCTGGCGCAAAGTGTGTGTTTAGCAGGGTCGTTTCCCTTTAGCCCCTCGTTTCGACTTTGCGCTTGCAACGTTCTCTTCACCGGAATCGGGAGTGACCGGTGTATTCTTTATGTCCGCTTAACGAGCCGCAAAGACGGTTGCTGCATGCACTATTTCGCTGCCATCTTTGTTGCGCTCGGATTCACATTGCCTTCGGCGACGGCAGTTAGTTTTTCATCCGCAGCGGCTTCCTCATCGAGCGTCTTTTGGAGGGTTTGCGCGATATCGTGAAGCCCCAAACGCTTTGCTAAAGTCCGTGCGGTTCCATAACCGGCCATCTCGTAGTGTTCGACCCGCTGGGCCGCTCCGATCAGGCCGGCGTCGCGAACATCAGGCTCCCCTTTGGCGTGAATAAATTCTTCGCCTTCTTTCACCAGACCTTTCATCGCCTCGCAGGTCTCACCGCTTGCCTTTTCATTAAGGTTTTCGAAGACTGCGTCTAGGCGAGTTACATGTTTTTTGGTTTCTTCTAAATGGTGGGTAAAGGCGCTTTTCAGCTCCGTGGAAGAAGCAGCCTCGGCCATTTTTGGCAGCGCCTCGACGAGCTGCTCCTCGGCATTACGTAAATCACGCAATTCAGCGATTAAAAGGTCCTGTACAGATTCAAGTTTTAAAGATGTAAGTCTCATACTGTGAAGGTTCGTTGAACGGTGAGCCGCCGGTTCTGTAAAGTCTGTGGCTTAAGAAGCAGCCCAAGCACTTGCTACCAGCCGCTTTCGTTGAATCTCCTTTTGAAAAGACCCGTCCGGGAAATTGCTGTTTTGCGAACTCCGGACGAGCGTGATTGTTCCTGCAGATTCCGGCGGCTCTGAAGCAAATGCTTTAGCCGGGGCGAAGCCGCCCCGGCGCAAAATCACTGCCCAGAAAAAGAAAGAATCTCTCAAACGATCGCGCTCGTCAGTCCCGAAGATTCTTAAGATCCTTGGTCCCGGTCTTATCACGGGCGCAGCCGACGACGATCCTAGCGGGATCGCGACCTACTCTAGCGTCGGCGCACAGTTCGGTTATGCGATGCTGTGGACGATGCCGTTCATCTATCCATTCATGGCGGCGATTCAGGAGATCAGCGCTCGGATTGGTCGCGTGACCGGCCGAGGCATCGCAGGCAACATGCGGAATCGTTATCCGCGGTGGCTGCTCTACTGCATTGTCGGTTTGCTGCTGTTCGCCAATGTCATCAATTTGGGAGCCGACATCGGTGCCATGGGGGCTGCAGTTAATCTCTTGATCGGAGGTCCCGCGGCATTTTACTGCGTACTGCTAACGGTGCTCTCCTTGCTTCTCCAAATCTGGATTCCCTACCGGAAATACGCAGCAGTTTTGAAATGGTTGACTCTAAGCCTCTTTGCATACGTGGCCACTGCCTTTGTCGTCAGGATTGACTGGTTCATGGCCGTACAGGGTACATTCGTGCCTAACATCGCGTTTACTTCCGACTATCTCCAAGCGTTCGTCGCGGTGCTCGGGACAACGATCAGTCCGTATCTCTTCTTTTGGCAGTCCTCAGAAGAGGTTGAGGAACTTGAAAGTGTGCCGCGAGAAAAGGCACTCAAACGGGCGCCCCGACAGGGGGCCAAACACCTGCAAAGAATCAAATTAGACACTTATTTGGGAATGGCGTTCTCTAATCTGATTGGTTATTTCATCATTCTAACCGTTGCGGTTACATTAAATGCGCACGGCAAAACTGACATCGAATCTGCCGAGCAAGCGGCCGAGGCCCTCCGGCCGATCGCTGGACCATTTGCTTCCCTCCTTTTCAGTCTTGGCATCATCGGCACGGGACTCTTAGCTCTTCCCGTCCTCGCTGGAGCTGGCGCTTACGCCATCGGCGAAGCCTTGCGTTGGCCGGTAGGCCTTGAGCGCAAAGCGAGCGAAGCCAAAGCATTCTATGGGGTTTTGGCTCTATCAACCATCATCGGGCTAGTGCTAAACTTTATTGGAATCAATCCGATTCGTGCCCTTGTTTGGTCGGCGATCATCAATGGAGTCACTGCCGCGCCAATCATGTGTTTCATCATGTTGATGGCGACCAGCCGCAAGGTCATGGGCGGATTCACTCTGCCTCTCTATCTAAAAGTCTTCGGATGGGGCGCTACACTGGTTATGGCGGCGGCGGCCGTCGGAATGCTTTGGCCAACCAGCAGGTGAGATTTTGTAGAAAATGAATATCTCGAATATCTATCGATCAAGTGCCGGGTTCGAGGTTCTTCAGACTAATGAACTAAGCCAGACGGCCGTGATGACGCTTACACCGGGTCAAGCGACAGGGGCAGAAGCCGAGTCGCACAGCGAAGGGCAGCAAGTCTTGCTGCTGATCAGCGGAAAATTGGCGGCAGAGGTCGGCAGCGAAGTTGGTGATCTGGTCCCCGGAGATGTTGTACTGATTCCGCCGAATACTAAGCACAAGTTCACCAACACTGGGAGCGAGCCGGCGGTCACTTTCAATGTTTACTCCCCTCCGGTCTATCCGCCCGAGGAAAAGGAATAATCTGAAGTTATCTGGCGCCTACTTCGCTAATTCATACCCAAATCATCTTGGACTCACAAATCCTCAGAGGTCCTGTCGCGCGAACGCGGAATATTATGCAACTCCATACTCTTGAGGATCTTTACATCCACGAGCTCAAAGACTTGTACAGCGTCGAAAAACAACTGATCGGCGCACTGCCAAAAATGGCGAAAGCGGCAAAGGATGAAAAACTCACTGCTGGCTTTCGGGAACATTTGGAGCAAACCAAGGAACATGCCGCTCGACTCGAGCGAATCTTATCCGAACACAAGCAGTCAACTCGTGGACCGAAGTGCAAAGGAATGGAAGGCATTATCGCTGAAGGCGCCGAGATGATCGAAGAGGAAGCCGATCCGGAAGTCAAAGATGCGGGTCTGATCGCCGCGGCTCAACGAGTCGAGCACTATGAGATTGCGGGTTATGGCACAGCGAGAACGTATGCCGAAATGTTGGATGACCGTGAAGCGGTGAAGCTGCTTCAGGAGACCCTGTCGGAGGAGGAAGAGACCGACGAAAAGCTGACGCATTTAGCCAAATCATCTATCAACGTAGCAGCTTCCCAGGCTGGTTAGGAATTTCTGGAATTTGAACTTGAAGGCCCCGGAGGAGCCCGTCTTATGTCCCCCTTTGATAGCTCTCCGAGCCATTCCGATGACTCGGCAGCATCGTTCATTGGAGAGAATCTTTCGATCTACCAGGCCCACTGGTTACAGCATCAAAGTGATGCTCTTGGACAAACCAGAGCCGAAATTTTAATGGCGATAGTTAAGGAGTGGCTATTAAACCATCCCGATAAGGAACTCGCGAAACTAGACGAAGGCGAGATCGCCCGCTGGGCGATAGGCGAATTTATTGTCCTTCACCATAGAGAGTTTCTGCCTGTCAT
>JAFAHI010000739.1 GCA_019237325.1 Verrucomicrobiota bacterium
TCAAAGAGCGCAGCACACTTTTTTGCATCCTCCCAAGTCTCCACGCCCCCTAGTTTCGTGGACTGTTCGTCAAGAATAACGGGCTCGATACCGCGTTCCGCGAGAATCTCCAGCACATCGCGACGCCCCTCAGTGACCAAGGCATCGGGAAAAAAATTGCGGTTGCCTACAATAACGCCAAGCGTAATCGATCGATCTTTGGGCATAAATTTGACTCAGTCTCTTGGGGAAGCCTTGCTCAATCGCCCCTCGCTTATTTTCGCGCAGGGATTGTGTCTCCAGTGTTTGGGTTAGCGCGAGATTTCACGATCACATAGCCAGTGTGTTCGGTCTCAGCTTCAGAGCGTTGGACGGCGCCGAGACGCTCCAGATCAAAATCTGAGATCTCGTGATTGCCCTGCCATTTCAGGTTGATCCGCCATGTACCAGGAACGTCATGTTCATGGCAGCTCATAACGATCGCCGTATCCTTTTTCATACGTGTTTGCTACTATGTGGTCCTGCCAAAACCGTGCCTAAGATCACACGTCGATGGCTTTTTCTAGCCGTAAAGGCCTGGCGTATTTAGCTTTTAGAAATTGATGCATTCCACCTGTGCCCGGCCTTAGGTTTGGGTACAAATTTTACTAGAAGGGTTTGTTCTATTTCACCGCTCCGCCCATGCCGGCAACGAAATAGCGTTGGAAGAAAAGGAACACCAACACTATTGGCACGACGGCAATCAGGACGGCGGCGGCAAGTTGGTTGTATTGCGTGGCAAATTGGGTACTGAACTGAACGAGTCCGAGTGGCAATGTCCTTAACTCGTCAGAGCGCAAAAAGATCTGCGCCAGGATAAACTCGTTCCACGTAGCAACTCCGTCGAGGATGCACAAGGATACAACCGCCGGCAGCGCCAAAGGCAAAGCAATGCGATAAAAAATGCGGAACCAGGAACATCCGTCCAGCCGTGCCGCTTCGATGATAGCCACAGGGACCGTGCGGAAGAAACCCCTCATTACCAGCACCCCGAACGGAACTCCAAAACCAATGTAGAGAATTGTTAAACCTACTAACGTATCAATAAGTCCAAGCGCATTCATGAGCAACGTCAGCGGCACGAGCGTCATCTGCATTGGTACGATCAGGCCGATGAGGATGTAGGTGAAAATTCTGTCTGCCCACTTAAAATGCATGTGGGTCAAAGCAAATGCCGCCAGAGACTCGATGACGATTCCTATGGGAACTTTGAAGCCGGTAACTATAACGCTGTTCCAAAAATAGTTTTTAACACCGGTTTCCCAAGCTTCCCCGAAATTAGCCCAACGGATCGACTTCGGGAGCGAAAAGGCCCCGTTGCGGGCAAAATCACCCGCGTCTTTCAGCGCCGTAAGAACAAGCGTAATGACCGGAGTGAACCAAATCAATGCCGCCAAAACCAACGCTAAATAAAATAAGGCAACTTTCGATTGGGGTGGCAGAATCTCTTTTTTTGCGATTGTCTGATTCATGTTTTTCGTGTCATGAAGCGAATGTATGGGATGGCGAAAACCAGGGTGAGTGAAAAGAGAATGACGGCGATCGCCGTTCCGAGCCCTACCTGGTTGTAATTGTAGGTTAAAAAATACATCCAGGTGCTGAGCAACTGGGTCTTGTTAGCTGGTCCGCCGTTCGTCATCGCGTAAATGATGTCATAGGCTTTGAGGGCATTGATGGCGGTGATCGCCAGCACGACCAGCGTGGTTTCACGCAGCAGCGGAAAGGTTACGTACAGGAAGCGCCGGACCGGACCGGCACCTTCGACTTTGGCCGCTTCATGCAACTCCTCCGGAATGGTTTGAAGACCAGCCAAATACAGTAGCATCGGCAGGCCCACGGCATTCCAGGTGGCGGCGATGATAACCGGGTAAAGGGCAATGTTCGGATCCGATAGCCAATTGCGCGTCAAGGCCTTTAAGCCCGCCGCGCTAAGCACCTGATTCAGCAGCCCAAGATCGGGGTGATAGATCCAGGTCCAAATCAGCCCGACTACCGCCAAGGATAAGACCGCCGGAAAGTAGAAGATGCTTCGGAAAATGTGACTTCCACGGAACTTTGAATTCAACAGGATGGCTAACCCAAGACCAATGCTTGTTGGTAAAACCAAAGCGGCAACAAGCCAGATAGCATTGTTCCTGAGGGCAATCCAAAATACGTCATTCTGGGTGAGCAAGATGCCGTAGTTCTCAAGCCCGACAAAAACCTTCGTTGGTGAGACACCGTCCCAACGGAAGAGACTCAGGTAAGAGGAGTAGACCATCGGGTAAACAACGACCACACTGTAGATGGCGAGGCCAGGCGCCAGGAATAGCCATGGTAGGAATCGCAGGGAGTCGTCACTTGCCTTCGCGGATTTTGAAGTTCGCGGCGCAAGAGTTGCGGTTTTTTCGGAGGCCATTTTTATGAAGCGAAAAGGTTTATGGAATGGAGAGCTGGGGCACCTTGCTCGAGACTTCCTGCCAAGGACCACCCTTTTAAGGTGGTCCGGGAAGCAGAAAATGCGTGTGGTCGCTCTTCACTTATGCTGAGCCTTGTACTGGTCGACGGCTTTTTGTATCTGCGCACAGGCTGCTTCGGGGGTTAAAGTGCCTAGCACGACCGAATCCTGCGCCTGGAAGAAGGCGTTTACGAGCTCCTGGGGCAGCGCCTGGTCGGTTGGAAGGTAGAGTCCAACTTCGCCTTGCAGCCATTTGGCCATCTGCGCTGCGATTGGGTGGCCTTCGGGCGGTTGAACACCGACAACAGCGCTTGGTGAACCAAATGTCGCAATGTTTCGCTGCGCCACCTCCGGCGTCGTCATGAACGAAGCGAAGAGCAGAGCAGCTTTTTGCTGATCCGGTTTCGCCTTGGTCCAAAACTGAACCTGCTCCTGAAAACCGGAAACCCGCACCGGCTTCTGGTCGGCGGGAGCAATGATTGGAACGTAATTGTTGGGGTCTTCCTTCGCTGGGATGATGTTCTGGTCTTCAATCCAAGGCCCCTGAAAGATCATGGCTGCCTTATCTTGTTGCAGCAGCGGCAAGGCCTGGGCGGGATCGAGGGAAATGAAACCATTATTAAAGTAGTCTTTGGTTACCCATTCTTTAAGCTTGGCAAACGCTTTAATGACCTCGGGCGAATTATAGGATGCCTCAAGGGCAAAAAGCTTGTCGTGCATGGCCGGCCCTGCGAAGTGTTCGACGAAGAAGTCCGTACTTCGCATCGTCATCCAACTGAACTTTCCTCCGACCGCGACGGGAATGATTCCTTTGGATTTAAGCGTTTCGCAAACTTTTTCCAGTTCGTCGAAAGTCGTCGGAGCTGTCAGGCCGTATTTGTCGAAGATGCTCTTCTTGTAGAAAATGGTCATAGGACGCACCCAGATGGGTACGCCATAGAGCTTGCCGTTGTGTCGGGCTAGCTCGAGTGCCGCGGGAACGATGTTTTTGTCGACTCCGTATACAGCCTGCAACTGGGGAGTAAGCTCCAAGGCGTGTCCGCCATCTTC
>JAFAHI010000590.1 GCA_019237325.1 Verrucomicrobiota bacterium
CTTCCAGTGATTTACTTTCGCCGGGCTAGGAACCGTCGAGTGAGGGATCTGTTCCATAAGAAACATGGCTTTCGCGGCCAGCATTTGGCGATTTTTCAAGGCGCGAACAACACCCTCCTCGCGTCCGGCAGCCGCGCATCCGCGTCAACCTAAGGAGATGTTCGACGCGCCGGTAGCGGCGACTGTCCATTAGGCCAAATGGTGTGACCACCCTGATGATTGTTTCGGAGCGACAGGTGTGGCTATTCTCAACGCTCAGTCGCCAGCGGAGCTTTGATGGCGACTGCGTTTTGAGGCTTGCAACACCTGCAGCTCCGAAATGTAATGGATTTGATGCACACCATTTGGCCTCATGGACAGTCGCCGCTACCGAGAGGTGAATGCCATTCCTTAGGTTACGCATGCTAGAAACTACAGATCGTCTTTGCCAATGAGGTGCTCCCTGGCAATCTCAAGTTCCTGTCGTTTTGCTTCACTGACTTCCGGATATTTGAGGTCTAAGGAAGCCATGGCATCGATCACCACTGCTGCCACCACGACTCGGGTGAACCACTTGTTGTCGGCAGGTACGACATACCAGGGAGCATCCTCGGTCGCGGTGTTACAAATCATGTCCTCGTAAGCCTTCATGTATTCCTTCCAAAATCCGCGCTCCTGAGCGTCGGCAGATGAGAATTTCCAATTCTTCGCCGAGTTATCCAGGCGCGCTAAAAAACGCTTTTTTTGTTCCTTGGCCGAGAGGTGCAAAAAGAACTTTCGAATAACTACTCCGTTCCGGCTGAGGTATTGCTCGATATTTCGAATGTCATCGAAACGTTCCTCCCAGACATTCTTGGTAATGAGCTGCCGCGGTATTTTCTGCTTGGCTAACAGCTCCGGATGGACTCGAACCACTAGGGTCTCTTCGTAGTAACTTCGGTTAAAAATCCCGATCCGGCCGCGCTCGGGTAAACATTTTAAACAACGCCACATGAAGTCGTGTTTAAGATCTTCGCTGGATGGACTCTTAAAGGAAAAGACTTGGCAGCCTTGTGGATTGACCCCGGACATGACGTGTTTAATCGCCCCGTCTTTACCGGCAGCATCCATGGCCTGAAAAATCAACAGAATCGACCACTGATCTTGCGCGTACAGCACATCTTGCAAGTCGGCCAGAACTTCAACACCCGCTTCAAGCATTTCCTTGGCCAACGGTTTGTCTTCCGCACTCACTTCACCGGTGTCATCAGGATCAACATCTTTCAACCGGAACTTCTTACCGTCGGTGACACGGTAGGGGACTATGAATTTGCGGGATCTTTCGATGATGTCTTTCGTTTTCATTTGGTTGGCCGGCGTTGGTGTGGCAACGGATCGATCGTTGGCGGCGGTGGCCGAACCTCAAAAAGATGTCGCCCGCGAAGTCGTAATCGCCCATAGTAGCGTCTATCGATGGCCCTTGAGATGCTATGGGACCAAAGTGCAATAGCGCCTGCTCACCGCTTTTCGCAGGATACGCGCGCGAACCGAGCATCGGGAAAGAGTATCGACGGCGGTATGCCTCCTACTCATGACTCGACGCACTAACCTCTTCCTAATGCAGAAATCACTATCTCTTAGCGTAACTATTCTAGGTGCATTTAGCTTCCTGTTCGCCGCACCTCACCAGTCTTATGCACAGGCGCACACCAAAGGTCGTCAGGTCGCACCTTTCACCCCCGCTCTCAAAGCGGGCGACTATGCTTGGCACCCGGACTTGTCGCCAAGCGGACCGGTAGTGATTTTAGTGAGTCTGCCAGATCAACTCTTGTACGTCTATCGAAACGGCGTACGCATCGGCCGATCTACCGTCAGCACTGGCAAGCCGGGCAAGCGCACACCGACCGGGGTGTTCACTGTCTTGCAAAAGAAGGTCAGTCACACCTCCAGTATTTACAAGGGCGCCCAGATGCCACATATGCAGCGGCTGACCTGGACCGGTATCGCGATGCATGCCGGGCATCTGCCGGGTTACCCGGCATCGGCGGGCTGCGTGCGGTTGCCGATCGATTTTGCGGCCAAACTTTTTTCGGTAACCGGTATTGGTACGACCGTTATTATCGCTGATAATAAATCGGCTCCAAGTCACACTGTCCGGCCTGGCATGGTCTTTTCGGGAAAGGCGGGGACGCCATCTGGAAGCGGCTTCGTCTGGACACCAGACAAAGCGACCAAAGGACCGGTCTCAATTATCATGAGCGCACCGGACCGTAAGATCTATGTCTACCG
>JAFAHI010000356.1 GCA_019237325.1 Verrucomicrobiota bacterium
GCTCTGCTGGCGGCGTATCTGGCCGGTAAGAAACAGAATCAACCCTTAGAAGCTTATCTGTCAGACAAAGTTTTTGCTGGCGATAAAAGCAAAACGATCGCTCCCGATCCGAAGGACGTGGCTGGGTTTGCCGCCTTCATGAAGCGGTACGAAAAAGGAATTGCGATCGAGAGAGCTGCCGTGGATGCGCTGAAGTAGGGGAGGGTAGCCGCGAAAGAACGCAAAGATCGCAAAAAAAGCAGGAATAGCCGCAAAAAGGCACAAAAAGCGCAAAAAAAATTAAAGGAATCAAAGTCGAGGCGACGCGGCTATCTGAAGCTTCGAGTTCGAGTTTCCGCCCGCTTCAGCAGATTCTTATCTCGGCTTTTTTTGCGACCTCTGCACTGCAATAACAAGGTTTCATTCATTTTGGCGAGTACTCCTCATACCACAGAAGTCTTAAACAGGAGCTCGCAGAGTCCGCAGAGGATAAATTGATTGCCGCGTCCGGCAACACTAAGCCGGAAGTTCGAATTCATCTCTGCGACCTCTGCGCTCACCTGTTCAAAAATTCAGTCTCTTTGGTTGCGGCTCCGCCGCCCTGTGCTCTTTCGCGGCTATTCCAGCGCCGTAGCCCCGCGCCGATGTTTTCTTTTGCCACCATTTTTGCGCCTTTTGTGCGTTTTTGCGGCTATTCCCGTCTTGGCTTAGCCCCTTTCGTATTCACCGGCTTAATCACGCACTCCTCCACCTCATCCAATTGGTTCAATTCCTTCGCATGACGCTGTCCCCAGGCGCAAAGCGCCACTAACACCGGTTCCAGACTTAACCCCAAGGCGGTTGCCGAATACTCCACCCGAGGTGGGACCTGCAGAAAGATCTCTCGATGGACCAAGCCATGTTCTTCCATCTCCCGCAGCTGTTGGATCAATACTTTCTGGCTCGCGTTGGGCACTAACCGCCCTAGCTCCGACAGCCGCTTTTTGCCGCTGAACAAGTGATAAAGGATAACTGCTTTCCATCGGCCTGAAATCACCTTCAAAGCGCGTTCGGCCGGTAGAGCCGGTAGTTTCTTGATGGTGGCTGTCATAGTTACCTATTGGTCAGTATATGATGAAAGGGTCTGTAGCACTAGCGCGGATGGTACGGCTAATCTCCACCGTGAACACGCCAGCTACTATGAAAGCAGTTCTATTCAACCGGTTCGGTGCTCCCGACGTTCTCGACATGATAGAACTACCCATACCAACCCCTGGACCAGCTGAGGTCCTGATCCGGATCCGGGCCGCCGGCATCAATTTCTTCGAGACTCTCGTCCGCCAGAACCGCTATGCGGTTACACCACAACTTCCTGTCGTCCCCGGTGTCGAAGTTGCCGGCGTAGTTGAAGCACTGGGAGAAGGAGTCGATCCAGATCTAATCGGTAAGCGTGTAGCCGTACCGTTGTTCGCGGTTGGTCGCCCAACGGGTGGTTACGCTGAGTACATCTCGGTTCGCGCCTCCGAGGTTATTTCGATCCCTGATGGCCTCCATTTCGAACAAGCCGTTGCGTTATTAGTTCAAGGATTGACCGCCCTACCGGTCGCACCCCTCTCACTTCTCACCTCTCACTTTTCACTTCTCACTTCCCCCACCCTGCCCGTAATAGGCATCCTTCCCGTGTTTCCGGAAGAAATGCTTATTCAATAGGTGATCGGGAATCGGCTGGACCTGCGGATTGAGCTGGATCGCGCGATAGGCCATTTCTGCCACAATCTCGAGGGCGGCTGCATTTTCTACGGCCTTCTTGCCGGTGGGACCCCAAACAAAAGGCCCATGGCTCGCGACTAAGACCGCGCAGACTTCATCCGGATTGAGTTTCTGAAACCGTTCAACAATGACATTACCGGTTTCCCATTCGTAACCCGCGTCAATCTCGGCAGCCGTTAACGGGCGAGTCACCGGCACCTCGCCATAGAAATAGTCCGCATGCGTGGTCCCTAAACAAGGGATCACTCTCCCGGCTTGAGCAAACGAAACGGCGTAACGCGAATGCGTATGCACAATCGAACGAACCCTGCTAAACGCTTGAAACAAGCGCCGGTGAGTCGGCGTATCCGAAGAAGGCCGCAGCGATCCTTCTACTATCTTCCCTTCCAGATCGACAATCACGATATCCTCTGCCCGGAGGACGCTGTAATCGACTCCGCTCGGTTTAATCGCGAAAACACCGCGCCCGTGGTCCGCGACACTGACATTACCGAACGTCAGATCGCACAACTTGTATTGCGGCAACAACAAATTCGCTTCGTAACATTCGCCCCGGATATCGCTGTAACCGCTCATAGAAGAATTTAAAATCCGCAGATTACACAGATTACGCAGATTTCGGTTCGGGCAAAGCCCTGGAGGGGAGCCGCTTTTGCCCGTACTGATTCGAGCGCACGTTTTCGAAGGACTGCGCTTTGCGAGGAATGGTGTGTGAAAGCAGGCGGCTCCCGCAAGCTACCCAGCGGTTCGCAACTCCACCCCGCGTATCGAAAACCATTCGATAGGTGCAGAGCGAAACAACACGCTGGGTCATTCGCGGGAGCCGCCTGCTGCTTCATGTCTCGGCCGTTTCGAGCGCCTAGGCGAATCAGCGAGGTCGTAGAGCAGCGTTCCAAAGCGGCTCCCCTCCAGATTTAACT
>JAFAHI010000598.1 GCA_019237325.1 Verrucomicrobiota bacterium
GCGACCGATCGGGAACGGGTGAAAACAGACCGCAGATCAGCGAAATGATGCGCGGATTACACAGACGTGATTTCCTTGCTCCATATTTGCGTTCATTCGTGTCCATTCTCGGTTGTCTTGGGCATCCCCTTTTGAGCATTTCATGAAAAAGTCTCCTTTAGCCACTATCCTGCTGGTTGTATTTGTCGATCTGATCGGGTTTGGCATGATCATCCCGATCCTGCCCCTTTATGCGAAAAGCTTTCAGGCAGCGGAATGGCAGATCGGGCTCCTACTGGGTTGCTACTCTTTTATGCAGTTTTTGGCTTCTCCAGTTCTCGGCTATATATCGGATCGCGTCGGGCGAAAACCGGTTTTGCTGGTTAGCCTCATCGGTTCCGCTATTGGCTACGCGGTGATGGCCAGCGCGGCGTCGTTAACCATGCTGTTCATCGCTCGCATCATCGCTGGTATCTGCGGAGCTAGCGTAGGCACAGCAGCGGCCTATATCGCGGACATCACCCCGCCGGAGAACCGCTCCCGGCGAATGGGGCTGATTGGCGCGGCTTTTGGCGTGGGATTTGTTCTTGGCCCGGCTATTGGCGGGATTCTAAGCCAATTTTGGACGAAAGGGCCTTTCTGGTTTGGCGCCGGTCTCGCGTTCCTAAACGCGATTGCTGTGCTCTTGATCTTGCCGGAGCCGGAGAAGCATGTGAAACGATCGGAGGCTGGAATCCCGGCCGGTCCGGATGTCGTCGATCAGACCGGACGGGCTGGAATCCCGGTATTGGTTGCAACCTACTTTGTGGCGATTGCTGGTTTCGCAATTGTAACCATGATCTATCCGCAGGTTCTCGATCGGCGCTTTAGCCTGACCCCGGCACAAATCAGTCTAGTATTTGTCTTTTTGGGGTTAGTGGGAGCGTTTATTCAGGGAGGCGCGATTGGCCGGATGGCAAGGAGATTTGGCGATTACAAACTTGCTGCAGCCGGTTTGCTATTGATGGCGATTAGCATGGTAATTATGCCCTTCGCTCACAACATACCTCTCTTCTTGGTGTTCACCTTCGGTTTAGCGGCGGGGAATAGCCTGGCACAGCCGACCTTGATGGCCATGGCTTCGCGTTTAGCGGCTAGTACCGCCCAAGGAAGAGTGATTGGTACTGTGCAGTCGGCAGGTAGCCTCGGCCGAGTGGTTGGGCCTTCGGCCGGGGGCTTCATCCTGGGCTGGGATCGGCCAGGTCCCGACCTCGCCTATGGCAATACACCGTTCGTAATTGGCGGGATCGTCATGGGCATCGCGTTCTTGATTTCGTTGATGCTCCGTCGATCCCCGGTTTCGGTGACCGAAAGACCGGTCGAAGTGGCGGGAAAGTGAGCAAGCGACGGGGCGAATCCGAATTGCCAACGAATGTTAGTAAAAGCTCACGCTTGTCAAAATACCTCGGTCTCTCTCCGGCAGCCGCCCATGCGCGCGCTAGTTTGAGGAAGGGATGATCACGCGTCGGTAGCGGCGACTGTCCATAAGGCCCAGTGATGTGCCTCAAAACCGTGGTAGTCTCGAAGCCGCACGCACAGTCGGCCTAAGAACGCAGTCGCCATCAACGCTCAGTTGGCGACTGCGCGTTGAGCGTGGGTACACATGTCGCTCCGTTAAGATCATAGATTAGGGCGCACCCTTTGACCTCATTGGACAGTCGCCGCTACCGGCCACGGTCGCACACGGAAGAATGAATCTTCAAAACGGGCGCATCGGCGACTGTCGACCCCTAAACGAATGGGCCTTATGGGTCGCCGCTCCAATCCTGGCTTCGGCGATACGCTATTTAAGCCTGCGGGTGGCTTGAAGAGCGATTTTCGTATCTACTTTTTGTTAGCAGAAGGACTCGGTGAAGCGGCAGCGGCTTGCTTCGGCTGGAAGACCTGTTTTTTCGCTGCAGCCCATTTTTGCTGCTGATCCGGAGTCAGCACTGCGTTGATGTCCGAATTGTATTGTTTTCGCAGAGCTTCTTTCTTCGAGTTCTTGTCCGACTTAGAAGCGGTGGTGTCACTGTTAAGCGCGTTCCGGTCCGAGACATATTTCTCAACGATCGGTTTGACCTTGGTTTCCTGCGCCTTGGTGAGGTTTACCTGTTTTTTGAGGTCGGCCAAGCGTTGGTCAGCCGATTCCGGCGCTTGCTTACCGGTCGTCGTTGCGACCGACGGCGAAGGAGAAGGCTTGGCTGCTTGGGTAATGGAGGGATAGGAGGCTACTGCCATTGCCACTAAGGCAATGGTAACACTCCTGAGGGGAGTTATTTTCATACAAACATAAAAACCCCAAGGGATTGCGGAAGTTGCGCAGATGGGGACGGCATGAGCGTGTGCGCATGTCGGCGTAGGGGTGGCAGGAGCGTCCTGGGCCGCAGGATATCGTGGGCCCTGTTAACAGATGGGACCTATAGGACTAATGGGACTTATGGGTTACTTCCCATTGGTCCTATGAGTCCCATAGGTCCCATTCATTCGCAGCGTTCACGGCGTGCCCGTAACGCCGATACGCCCATACGCCTATTTCAGCCAGGAGGCCAGATCTCTGGCCCAATAGGTGATCACCATGTCGGCGCCGGCCCTTCGAAAGCCGGTCATTAGCTCTAGGACCGCCCGTTTCTCTTCAATCCAGCCGTTGGCGGCAGCAGCCTTCAACATGGCGTACTCGCCGCTGATATTGTAAACGGCCGTCGGTAAGCCAAACCGTTCTTTTACCCGCCAGAGAATGTCCAGGTAAGGTAACCCCGGCTTTACAATGATAAGATCTGCCCCTTCCTCGATATCCAGCGCAACTTCCCGGAGTGCTTCGTTAGCGTTCGCTGGATCCATTTGATAGCTTTGTCTGTCCCCGAACCGGGGGGCGCTCTCGGCCGCTTCCCGGAACGGTCCGTAGAATGCCGAGCAGAACTTTGCCGCGTAACTCATGATCGGCAGGTCACTAAATCCGGCCTGATCAAGTCCGGCACGGATCGCTCCGACGCGTCCGTCCATCATGTCGCTAGGCGCGATCACGTCCGCACCAGCTTCAGCCTGGCTGACAGCCGTCTGCACTAGCACTTCGACCGATCGATCGTTTAGGACTTCAAATCTACCTCTGCGTTTGTCCACAATCCCGCAATGGCCGTGAGACGTGTACTCGCAAAGGCAGACATCCGTGATCACCAGGAGCTCCGGAACGCTTTGCTTCAGGCGGCGCAGGGCGGTTTGAATGATGCCGTTTGGGTCGAAGGCTTGCGAACCGAGCTCATCCTTCAGCCTAGGAATTCCGAAGAGTAGGATGGCTGGTATACCGAGATCGAAGACTTGCTTAGCGTTTTCTACCAGCTCGTTTACCGAGTATTGATAAACCCCAGGCATGCTGGAGATAGCCTCTGCGCGATCAACCTTCTCGGAGACGAACATTGGGTAAATCAATTGACGTGTCTCGAGACTATTCTCCTTTACTATCTGCCGCAGGGCTTCGTTTGAACGAACCCGGCGAGGTCTCCGCAATAGTTGAAGCATGATAGAATCTAGTTGTTGGCAGCTAGCTGGCAAATTCGGGATGGGGGATGCAGCGACAGCATACTCGTCCTCGTACTCGTCGTCGAAAGGCGCTTTTTTGCCCGGCGCGTTTCCCCAATACAAGCGCATTCCCGAGCACGTGCTGGGGATTCGAATTCAGCGTCAGGAAACACATGCTGGGGAAAAGCGCTTGTCGAGGACGAGGACGACGACGAGTACGAGGACGAGTATGCCTGCGTAGCGCAGGAGGCCTGCGCTACGATAGTAGCCCGCCGCGGCGGGCAAAGACTCCCTTAATCCATGAACAAAATTCTCTTAGTTAACCTCAACAATACCTCGACAAAGCTGGCGTTGGCGGACGCGGACAAGCTGTTAAAAAAGA
>JAFAHI010000382.1 GCA_019237325.1 Verrucomicrobiota bacterium
CTCCTGCAAGTTGTGGCCCTCGCCCGGAATATAAGCGATCACTTCGTAGCCATTCGTCAGTCGGACCTTGGCGACTTTCCGGAGCGCAGAGTTTGGTTTCTTCGGTGTCCGCGTCATTACTTGAACGCAAACGCCGCGTCGCTGCGGACAGTCAGCCAGTGCTGGCGACTTCGACTTGACCGCCATCTTTCGACGACCTTTTCGGACAAGCTGGTTAATTGTTGGCATTCGTTAAAAATTCGGTTTCTCCCCTGCTTTCGGGACTAAAAAAGCCGCCCTGGTATGAACCACCAGACGCGGGGGAGCGTGGACTATATAATTTTTCCAACCCCACGCAAGAGTTTTTTAGGCGACTTGCCTTGTAGAACGCCTCGGAACTAGCCCGAATTTAGCCGAAAGTTGTCCATCTGTCAGGCGGTTTCGATGGAGGCGCCTGGGTTGCAAGGCATTGTGGCTGTAGAGCGTGCCTTCCGCCAACCGTCGGACCAGGTTAATAAATCTTGCCGCACTGTTTAATCTTGCCGCACTGCTTCCTGCATCAAGTGGTTGAATATGCTAAGGTAGGCGGCGAGGGAGAGCTCCCGGCGCGCCCGTAGGTTTCAGCATTTCTTGTTAGCCGGTGCGCTTTATGCTCTAAGTCCAGCCGAATGAAAATTCACGTCGAGAGACAAATCACAGTCGCTCTTGCGAATCAGCCGGGCCAGCTCGCAGCGATCTGCAAGCTGCTGAGCACTCAAGCGATTAATATTGAGGCTCTGTCGCTGATCGATAGTCTCGAACAAGGGGTCGTGCGACTCCTAACCAGTGACCCTGCGGGCTGCAAAAAGGTCCTTCAATCGAGCGGTTTTTATGTAATCGACGGTGAAGTCCTGGTGCTGGATCTGTTTGACCGAGTTGGCAAGCTCACCGAAATCACCGCCGCTTTGGCCGAAGCTAAGGTAAACGTCGATTATGTCTACGGTAGCGTAGAACATCCCGGCGCCCCCATACGACTGGTCTTAAAGGCGAGCGACGTCACCCGGGCGCATGCGTTGTTGAGCGAATTGGCCGACGTTTAGCCATCTAAACGCCGGGAACGCCCGGGATCGCCGGAATCGCCGGGAACGATGCACGGTTGATCTCTCCAACAGAAACCGATCACTAGCCGACACGTATGGCAGAACCGAGCGCAATTCGTTAACGGCGTTCCCGTGCGATCACGGCGTTCCGGCGTTAAAAAAGGGAGGCCGGTTGGACGTTTGCCCAACCAGCCTCGTTTTGTGGCGTAAGCCGAATTCTGTCTAGACGATCTCTCCTAGAAGAAACCGCCCGGATGACCATTTGTCTCACCTTATACTTTATATATAAGGCGTCCCGTCTTCCGGGATGCGACTATTACCCGAGAGCCCTCGGCAAAGCCGAGTAGGAAGGCGTCTAACTCTCTGTTCTGTCTTGCACTGCAAGGGGTTTTTCAAGCGTTGCTCCTTACGGAAACAACCGGTGGGCTCTTACCCCGCCTTTTCACCCTTATCCCGCATACGCGGGACGGTTTATTTTTCTGTGACACTATCCGTCAACCGCAGCTTTCGCCGTCGGTTGCCCGCGCTTTCGTGCGGCATGCTGCCTTCATGTGTTCGGACTTTCCTCTGATCCCGCATTCGCGGGACCAGCGGTCATCGACCACGTTTTGATAATAGTAGCAGCTCATGGGTAAAGCAATCTCCAGCGTGCTGAGGTGCCTGCCGACGAAAGGGCGATGGGGCGAAACGGCGAATGGCGAGGGGCGAGAAAGACTGGCCAGCTTCGCCCCGTCGCCGTTTCGCCTACTCGCCCTTTCGGGCCTCCTCACGCGGCGCTAGCAACTTGACCAAAAACCTGGTCCAATTTTCTGGCCAGCGTGAAGTCGGCTGAGGTCAGGCCTCCAGCAGAATGAGTCGACAGCGCTAAATGCACCGTTTTCCACCGAATATCGATGTCCGGGTGATGATTGGCCTTTTCCGCTTCATCGGCCACTTTGTTTACAAAGGCGATAGCCAGCGGAAAGCTGGCTAATTCGAAGGTCCGAGAAATCGTATTTTCTTCGAGCTTCCACTCGGGGACCTCTTGCAGCAGTGTTTGAACGGCTTCCGGCTCAAGTAAGGCTGGCATAATCTCCTCTTCAGTTCCGGCTTTTTAGCTATCCTCTGACTTACTGACTTGAACGATGCGGCGCTTCGTGTATCTAGACATCCCACATCTCCCCAGGTAAACAATACCGTAACATGCGAAATTCTGGCAGACTTTACGACAATATCGTCGATACCGTCGGCGGTACACCACTGGTTAAGCTCAACCGTATCACTGCCGGAATTCAAGCTACCATCGCAATCAAATGCGAGTACTTCAACGCGCTGGGAAGCGTGAAAGATCGCATCGGAAAGTCGATGATCGAAGCCGCCGAGCGGGAAGGTATTATTAATAAAGAAACGACGGTTGTCGAACCGACTAGTGGCAACACCGGAATCGCGCTGGCGTTTGTTTGTGCGGCCAAGGGCTACAATCTTATTTTAACCATGCCGGAAACCATGAGCATGGAAAGGCGAACACTGCTGGCGATGCTTGGCGCCAAATTAATCCTGACCCCAGGATCCGCTGGGATGAAGGGCGCCATCGCGAAGGCGGAAGAAATCCTCAAGAGCACCCCAAATTCCTGGATGCCCCAACAGTTTAACAACCCGGCTAATCCGGAAGTGCATCGATTGACCACGGCTGAAGAAATCTGGAACGATACCAACGGCCAAGTCGATATTCTGGTCTCAGCAGTCGGCACCGGCGGCACGATCACTGGAGTGTCCGAAGTGATCAAAAAGCGCAAACCCTCGTTTAAGGCGATCGCTGTGGAACCCAAAGATTCGCAGGTGATCACCCAGACCATTAACGGGGAACCTCTGAAGCCGGGACCGCACAAGATCCAAGGTACCGGCGCCGGTTTTGTGCCCACGAATTTGCATCTGGATATCGTCGATGAAGTCATTACGGTATCAAACGAAGACTCGATTGCCATGGCGCGCAGGCTGGCTAAAGAAGAGGGCATTTTGGCCGGGATCAGCTCGGGCGCGAATGTGTGGGCATCTTTGCAGGTTGCGCAACGCCCAGAGAATCACGGTAAACTCATTGTCACTGTGGCGTGTTCCACCGGGGAGCGGTACCTTAGCACCGCTCTCGCCGATGAAGCGCGTGGCGAAATCGGTGGCTAGGAAAACGTTTTAGAATTTTGCATGTCCAGTGATCAGCAGATATCGGTGCCGAGCTTAACGGCCGTCCAGGTCGAGCTCTTTTGGTCGCGGCACGGAAAAAAGGTTTTGTTGGGAAGCGCCTTGGTCCTTTTAATTTTGATTGGGATTGGCGCCTACCTAGGTTACCAAGCTGTTCGTAACTCCAGAGCAGCAAAGGCATTTGTAGGGGCTCATGATATCAAAGGTTGGGAAAAGGTGATCAGCCGATACCCGGGGACGATCGCGGCCGGGAACGCTAGTCTGCAGATCGCCGGTGCTCAGGCGGCCAGCGGCCAGTACAGCGAATCCGACAAATCGTATCAGACCTTCATCAAGGACTACTCTGGGCACCCCCTTTTCGTTAACGCACTTTTCGGCTTGGCCTCCAACGCAGAAGCGGAGGGTAAAACCGACGATGCCCTCAAATACTATTCAGATGTCTCCAGCCGTTACAACTCAAGCTATCTCGCGCCGATGGCTCTTTATAATCACGGGAGGCTCACCGAGAAGAGCGGTAAGCAAAAGGAGGCTCTGCAAGACTTCGAAGAGGTGATCCGACGTTATCCCCAAAGTACTATGGCGGCCTGGGCTCGAAAGGATGCGGATCGGCTAACTGCTAAACTCGGGCTGAATGTTCAGGCACAACCAAGCCCGAGCGTAACCGCAGCCTCGTCGGCCGCTCCTCACAACTCGCCAACCGGATCCGCAACCCCACAAGGATCCCCGAGTGCACAAGCCTCTCCAAGCGTACAGAGTTCGGCAACCCCGGCGTCAACAACAAGTGCAACGCCGCAGCCGACAGCAACTCCAAGATCAACTCTCGAACCGTAACAGCCTGTATCGCTAAAAAATGCATGCGCATTTTTTAGCGATACAGGCTAAACGGGCGCGAGTGTAAAATCTGTCCCGGCGTCCGAATCGTGATCAGGCTCGTGGCGATCCGGGGCCGGTTTCAACAGGTCACCTTGCACCATCGTCGGTTGACCGATTGTCAACTCACCGGAGAACTCGCCTCCGCGATCAACCAAGAAACTTTTGGCGTTAACCGTCCCACGCAGCACACCTCCTTTTTTCACTACCACCTTGCCGCTAGAAAGAATCCGACCGGACATCGTTCCCTCCACTTCGATCAGCTCACCTCGAAGCGGGCGCACCAACTCTACTTCAGATTTTCTGTCGATTATGACGTGTTTGCTTTCGAGGCTACCGCTGAGCTTGCCCTTAAGCTTGATCCGCAAGACGGTTGCGCAGATCAAACTGCCCCGCATGTGGCCCTGGATCTCGGCGGTCTCGCAAATCGCACGATTACTATTGAGATCCCCTTTCGGGGTAATCACCAACGAACCGCGAGTCCTGATCGATCGGCTATAAGATCCAACGATCTTATAGTCCTGCAGATCAATGTATGCCCCGCAAAGCGGACAAATGGTAGAAGTTGCGTTACGGCCAACCTCTCGCCGACCGTTACATTCAAAGCAGCGGGCGACAAACGTCCGTTGAACACCCAGCAGGCCCTCTACCTTCTCAAAAAGTGTCGGTTCTTTCGGGCCAGCTGGCAACGGGCCAGGCACCCGGCCGCCTTTTACGATTTGGATATACCCACTGCACTTCCGGCAGTAAGTCGACTTGGCCAGCTCAGGCTCTAGCTGAATGTTACCGCAGTGAGGACATTGAACTTCTACTCGTCCTTTTGCAGCCACTCAGTACTCCTTTAACGTGGAGCGCCGACTTCTTGCGGTTTTTCTTTCGCCCCAAGCTCCTTCAGCATCCCTTTGTTCGGGCTAACTTCAGACTTACCGACGAAGGTTGCGCCTTCCTCGATAATCAGACGAGCCGCACGCAGATCACCGATCAATTGCGACCGAGACCGCAGCTCGCAACGTTCATTAACGGTGATATTGCCATGTACTTTACCCATAACAATCACCGATTTTGCTTTGACTTCGCCATGCACATCCCCGCTCTCTCCCACCGTCAAGATTCCATCGTTCGAAGTAATCTCCCCCTCGAGCTTACCATCAAAGGTAAACTCATTGGCGAATTTAATGGAGCCCTTTATTTCTACGTCGTTTGCTAAGGAGTTCTTATTTGATTGATCTGCCATAACGGAATTTTTTGAGGTTAGAGTTGTCGGTTCAGCGGCCTTGGGAGGTTGCGGAGTTGTTTCCCCGGATTCAGTCTCCTCATTACTTGGGCCTGATCCTGGCTTTTGGGGGATAAACTTCTTGAGCACGGTCGCAACTATGGATTTGCCGATTGGATTGTCAACGCTGAACGGCAACGAAAATTGCCGTTGGACAGCTATTTTAGAACACCGCCGTGCTTCGCGTGAGAAGTGAGAGGTGAGAAGTGATGGGTGGTATGAAGCAGCCAGTAACCAGTAATCAGTAACACGGTAATCAGTCAGAGTTTATCGGCCGATCCGTGCGTGACCACGACAGACTTTGGTTCGAGGAGAACGCTATGACTCAAGTACTTACTGATTACTGTTTCACTGAT
>JAFAHI010000411.1 GCA_019237325.1 Verrucomicrobiota bacterium
CTTGCCAACACCCTTTTTCCGCCGGTTTCAACTTCGCACCCGAACATTACCTGGTTCCGGTTCCAACTATTGAGAAAGGTGGGCGGCAAGATGAAATTGGCTTCAATCCGGTTTTCGGTTCCATCCAACTTCAAAACCGGCTTGAGCTGGCGCGGCGGAGCAGCCGTTTGAGCGGGCGCTGCCGCTGCTGGTTTGGGCCGGATGAAAGCGAGCCCCACAGCCAAGGAATGCGCACAGATTGTCCCCCACTCTCGGGACTCGCGGCAGGAGCAGAGGTTTTCAACATCACTCTTGCTGCGGATCTTGAGGCCGGCCCGATATTCAGTCGTTCCCTCACGGACCAGACCGCGAAGCACGGGCGAATTATAGGCCGCGCTGACCACTCTACCCATCTCGACCAGCGCCCGAGCATGTTTCATCACTTGCCACCCACCGGTATCCATCAAGAAACGCTCGGTGATTTCGATCCGATCCATAGGTAAAAGGAGTTCAGGAGTTGCAGGAGTCCAGGAGTTCAGGAGGTCGTTGCATAGCGCCGACTAATTCCATGTTCAACCATATAAACCACTATTTTACCTTGCAATTTTGCGAGCCGCCCCATCCTGAACTCCTGAAAGTTTCTACTTTGCTTGTGAGCTGCCTGGAATCAAACTAGCTGTTCGATGAAACTGTTTGCGATTGCCAATCAGAAAGGCGGCGTGGGAAAAACGACTACGGCCGTGAACCTTTCGGCCTGCTTAGCCGAGAAAGGCAAACGCGTATTACTCATCGACCTCGATCCCCAGGCCAACGCGACCAGCGCGATCGGCTTCGAGAACGGCCCTGGCAACAGCATTTACCCTGCGCTCATCGGTTACGCCAAGGTTGAGGACAAAATTGCAGTAACGCGATACAAAGGGCTTTCTCTGGTGCCAGGAGATCTCGATCTAGCGGGAGCTGAAGTCGAAGTTGCTCGCCTGGATGACCACCTTACCCGGCTAAGAGCGGCCACCCGGTCGATGCTTACTCAAAATGCCTTCGACTACGCCTTCCTGGATTGTCCCCCGTCCCTCGGCATCCTGATGACGAATGCTTTAGCTGCAGCCGACCAACTGATCATTCCTCTGCAGTGTGAATATTTTGCCCTTGAAGGTCTTTCCAAGATTGTTCATGTCATCGACCAAATCCGGGCGGTGAATCCCACGCTTACGATTGCCGGGATCGTCATGACCATGTTCGACGGCCGCACCAATCTAAGCCAACAGGTCGTCGATGAAGTGCGCAACCACTTCAAGAAGCTCGTTTATCAAACGATCATCCCGCGTTCCGTTCGCTTGGGTGAAGCGCCCAGCTTCGGCAAACCGATCATCGAATATGATTCGAATGGAATCGGGGCCACCGCCTACCGAGCTCTAACAGTAGAGTTTTTAAACCGCGAACTCGGCCACGAAAGGTTTGCTGATACGCCTGGGGTAGCTGCGATCTGAACCGCGAAGGGCTACCGCGAATCGACGCGAATAGGGCCACGAATGGACGCGAATTACGGAACAACCGCGGTTGAATTTCTTTATTCGTGTCCATTCGCGGTCCCCATTCGTGTCCATTCGCGGTAAAAAGGTTTGCCCGACTAAATACGTAGGGTATAATGCGCGCCATGAAAGCGCTCCCCCACGATTCTTTGACGGCGCTCGCCGCCCAAGGCCGGAACAATGCCTTTCGGTTAACGGTTGCCGGTCTCGTTAGCCGGACCCAACAATTCAGCCTGCAAGACCTGCGTTTTAATTTCAATGAACGATCTTTTGACAGCCGGCAACAAGATCGTTTCTCGGCGGAGCAAAAGTCATGGCAGGGTTGCTCGCTTAACGAGCTCATCGAGTTCGTCGGTGTATGTGGCCAAGCGCACTATATCGAGTTCGTCTGTTCGGAGACTGCTACTGGAGCTTTTTCGATTCCGATTGGGGAGCTTCAAAGCCAAGAGATCGGGTTGGTCTGGGAACGGAACGGGCAATCTCTTTCCACCGAAGAAGGTGGACCTTTGTTGGTGCTAGTTCCTGGCTTGGAAGGGTATCAACCCTTGCCGGGGGTATCTCGGATCAATCTGGTGATAATTCCTTGTTCAACAAATCGAAGCGATTTGGGTCCGGTCTTAGCAGCATAGCGGTTGGGGGTATCCTGGAGCGGTCTTGGGAGCGGGGCCGCTCCAGGTAAGGGCATCAAAATCAGAATAGCCGCAAAAGATCGCAAGGACAAAATAGCCGCGAAAAGGCGCAAAAAACGCAAAAGGGTTTGGTAGGGCTAAAAACTCGGCGCGTCCAGGACGTCATTCTTCGTGTGACTAATCCGCGCCGGTTTTGAGCCGTTCCGTCCGCGCGTTATTGCCCATCGAGTGGCTCAAAACCGGCGCGGATAAGCCATGAGAGCAACCATACCGTTGGCGCGCCGAGTTTTTCGCCCTACCAAACCCTTTTTCACTTTTTGCGCCTTTTCTTCCTTCTTTTGCGATCCTCGCGTTCTGTCGCGGCTATTCCTCTTGCATTGCAACTCTGCTAGCTGCTGTTAATCTGCACCGCATATGCTGTACCGCAGTGCTGCAGTAGTTCTTTCGTTTTCTCTTCTCTCTTTTTTCAGTGCCCAGGCCAGCGATTTCCGAGCTG
>JAFAHI010000430.1 GCA_019237325.1 Verrucomicrobiota bacterium
CAAGATCCTGGCGGTTCGCTCTAAATCGGCTATTCGGGTGAAGTACACTTTGCTACTGGCACACTTTGTTTATACCTGCCGTCGGGGGATGGACCTTGCGCGGACGCGCGCGAACAAGATGATTGCTCACGCCGGGGCGAGAGCGAGCAATTTTCCGGCGATCGTGGTTCGTGCCGTGCGACGCGTATCAGTGCGCAAAATGTACCAGAATTTAATGCATTCCCGAAATAAGCAGGTGCTCATCCCGGCAAGAAAGCGTGAGATTAGTTCTGATGATCGTTCGCGCCGCTGAGTAGCAGGCCAACGGTTTTTCTTGATCGTATCTCGATATGCGGTAAGCGCTATAGCTTCGGAATGGATAAGAAAACGAAAATAGTGGTCTGTGGTGCTGGCGGCTTCATCGGGGGGCATCTGGTCGCAGATCTGTTGCGGCAGGGGTACACCAACATCCGGGCAGTGGATCTAAAGCCGGCTGCAGACTGGTACCAACCTTTTGATCAGGTCGACAATCTCGAATTGGATCTTCAAGAAAAGGAAGCGTGCGAGAGTGTGGTCGCTGGGCAGGATGTAGTCTATAACCTGGCTGCAGACATGGGCGGGATGGGCTTTATCGAGCTCAACAAAGCTTTATGCATGCTCAGCGTCCTGATTAATACGCATCTCTTGGTAGCGGCGCGAAAGCTCGGCGTTAGCCGTTTTTTCTTCGCTTCATCCGCCTGTGTCTATGCCGCGGACAAACAGACTCGGCCTGATGTGAGCGCTTTACGAGAGGAGGACGCCTACCCGGCGATGCCCGAAGACGGATACGGTTGGGAGAAGCTCTTCAGCGAGCGCATGTGCCGCCATTTCACTGAAGATTTCGGTCTGGTGACCCGCGTCGCGAGATACCACAATGTCTATGGGCCCCATGGCACATACGATGGCGGTCGGGAAAAAGCGCCGGCGGCGGTTTGCCGAAAAGTGATCGGCGCGAAGCTTTCCGGTAACCATGAAATCGAGATTTGGGGTGACGGCCATCAGACCCGCAGTTTCCAATATATCGACGATTGCGTCTTGGGGACTCAAAAGATCATGGAGAGCGATGTCGTCACCATGCCGATCAACCTGGGCAGCAGCGAAATGGTGACAATTAATCAACTGGTTGACATCGTCGAAGAAATCGCCGGCATCAAGCTGGAGCGCCACTATAAGCTTAGCGCGCCAAAGGGTGTGAAGGGGCGGAATAGCGACAACACGCTCATCCAGAAGCTGCTCAGGTGGGAGCCATCCACTCCGTTACGGGTCGGAATGGAGAAAACCTATCGCTGGATCTACGACCAAATGACGAGCGCGAAATGCGCGTGAACTGGGCGGTGAGAAGTGAGAGGCGAGAACTGAACAGTGAGAAGTGAGAAGTGAGAGGTGAGAAGTGAGAGGTGATTGGTTGCTGGCCCTTCGATCCGCGTTCTGGGAGAACTATGGGCGTCCTGATTTGTCTCCCTCTTTGATCGTACACGGCGTTTTCGATTTACTACGAGACGCCTTCCGCCGCGGTCTTACTTCTCACGTCTCACAGAAGAGCTGAGATGGCGATTCTAGTCCTTGCGCCTACTCTCAAAACCCCTAGTGGGCACGACCACGCTTTTTGTACTGAACTGATTCAGTATGCAGGTGGGTCGAACGTCCGGATATTGGCGAGCGAGAAATTTCAACCCGAGCCTGACCTGCCGGCTCTGCCTTTTTTTTCCGTAGATCCCTATGAGTATCGATGGATCCAGAGAGAGGCTAAACGCCCGTTGTCTTGGAAAACGCTGCTTCGATCCGCTGTGCGAGATCTGGAGAAGATTGATTTTTCACCGTTCGACAAAGTGATCTTTCACACCGCCGATCCGATCTACCTCGCGGCGCTTTCGCGTTCTTTTCCCCATTATCGCGGGATCTTCTATCTTGGGTTCATGCTTCCGCCTTCTTTCTGGCTGCGGAAAACTGTCGGGCGAAGGGTAGCTTCAGTGGCGTCAGATGTGGCCATTGGTTCTCTCAAGCGAAAAACGAGGGTCGTGATCTATTCGGAAACCGGTGCTATCCGATTTGACCATCGATCGCTCAACTGTCTTCTCAAGTTGCCACCAGTACAAAGCATTGAGTCTGAGAAGGCATCCATTCCCGTGGAGCAAACGCGCGATGGGAGTGACCGACTCAAGATCGGATTTTTTGGCGCGCCATTCGATGACAAGGGGTTTCAGATTCTACTTAAGCTCGCCGATGATCAAGAAATACGGTCCCGGTTCCAGATAAAAGTGTTTCTGCCGCCGAGCCACCAGGAGTTGGTGGACAAGATCAATTCGAGCAGTGACGCCATCTGGGCTAACTCCGAGCATCGAGACCTCCCAACTTATTTCGGCTGCATGGCGAGCATTGATCTGGTCTATACGCTTTATTCACCGCTCGCTTACAAGGACCGCATGTCCGGGATTGTACAAGACGCGCTTCTGGCGGGGAAACCACTGCTAGTAACCAGTAATTGCGCCGAAATGCGTCAATTTATCGATCGGATTGCGCCGGGTTCGTATGTTGATGCGGATTATTCGGTCACGGGAGCCGCCCACCGTCTCGTTTCGGCCGTGGAAGACCTCAGCAACTTTTCGAAGCGCGCACGAGATGGCGCCGAAAAGATTCGTAGGCTAAAAACCTTCGAAGCCTATTTTAATCTCTCTGATGATGATCCCAGTTAACGAGCCAGTGCTAAGCGGGAACGAAAGTAAATACCTAGCAGAATGCATATCAACCGGTTGGATTTCTTCCGAAGGGCCGTTTGTCCGAAGGCTCGAGGAAGGAATGGCGACGGTCGCCGGACAACGATTCGGCGTAGCCGTGATGAATGGATCCGCTGCTTTGGAGGTCGCACTCGCAGCATTGCGAATTGGTCCTGGCGACGAGGTGATTCTGCCGGCTTTCACGATCATTTCCTGCGCAGCAGCAATCGTGCGTGCGGGAGCGATTCCGGTCGTCGTTGATTCCGACCCGCTGACTTGGAATCTTGATCCAACAAAACTAGGACCCGTGATTACTCCTAGAACCAAGGCAATCATGGTTGTCCATATCTACGGGTTACCAGTGGATATGGATCCTGTAGTCCAAATCGCCCGAGACCACGGGCTTAAGATCATAGAGGACAGCGCGGAACAGATCGGACAGGTTTACCAAAGTCGTTCGGGTAAAAGACGGATGATCGGTTCATTTGGTGATGTCTCTACTTTCAGCTTCTACCCAAACAAGCATGTAACGACTGGCGAAGGCGGGATGGTGCTCACAAGCGATGAGGTGCTCGCGGAAAGGTGCCGCGCCTTGCGTAACCTGTGTTTCGGCCGCGAACGCCGGTTTGTTCACGAAGAATTGGGGTGGAATTTCCGAATGAGCAATCTGCAGGCAGCGGTCGGGGTGGCTCAGATGGAGGTATTGGACCGGACAATAAAGAAGAAACGGTTGATCGGTGCCTGGTACAACGAATTTTTGGAAGGTGTGAAAGAAGTGGAACTGCCGGAATCGCGGACGTCTTATGCGGAGAACATCTACTGGGTTTACGGCATCGTTCTGAAAGATCAGGTGCCATTCGATGCGGAGGAGGCGATGAATAGGCTAGCTGGCGCCGGAATCGGCACCCGGCCATTCTTTTGGCCGATGCATGAGCAGCCGGTTTTGACGAGGATGGGTTTCTTTCGAGATGTCTCGTGCCCGGTCGCCGAGCGTCTTGCCAGGCGGGGGTTTTATCTTCCAAGTGGGATAGCCCTAACCCGGGAACAGGCCGAACAGTCGTCAACTGCCGTGCGTGCCTTGTTCAAATGATCATGCCTATGAATACCGACGTGAACAGATGGCCCAGCGAGTTGGTGGAACCTATTGAGCACCAAGGCCAGACACTCGCTTTAATCGTGCGAAATGAGTTCTCGGCGCCGGGCGTCAATTTTTTTACGTCCAACGAGTTGTCACAACA
>JAFAHI010000129.1 GCA_019237325.1 Verrucomicrobiota bacterium
TTTGAACGATTGGAACGCCGATCTGTTGGACGAATATCATCAACGTTGGAAAAAAGATCCGGCATCGGTCGACGCGACGTGGTCCGCTTTCTTCGAAGGATTTGAACTCGGGAATTCACCGACTCGTAATGGGCATAAGACGGTTACTGCTCCTTATGCTTTGCCGGTCGACGCTGACCTGCAGAACCGAGTTGACGCGCTGGTCACGAATTATCGGATTTTGGGCCACACGCAGGCGAAGTTGGACCCGCTGAATGATGCAGAACCAGTTCAGCCGGCTCTGACTCTTGAAGCGCTCGGTTTGGCGGACGTGGCTGGTTCGACCGTGGTTACCTCTCGCTACTTTCAGAATGGTAAGTCGCTCAAGCTGAGTGATTTGGTCAGCACCCTGAATGCGATCTACTCCGGAACCGTCGGGGTCGAGTTCATGCATATTCAGAACGAACAGGTACGGGAATGGGTCCGGGAGAGAATTGAAGCCCGTCTTGATGCGTTCCGGCCCGATGCGAACCAACAGAAGCAGCTTCTTCGTTGGTTGATGGAAGCCGAGACCTTCGAACAATTCGTTCATACGAAGTTCATCGGACAAAAGCGTTTTTCATTGCAGGGAGGAGAAAGCTTGATGGTGGCTCTTGAGACCATCTTAAGCGCGTGTCCCGGAGCCAATGTTTCGGACATCATCATGGGGATGGCTCATCGTGGCCGGCTGACTGTTCTCGCCAACTTTCTGAAGAAGTCGTATCCGACGATTTTCAAAGAATTTTCGGAGAACTATATCCCCGACTTGGTCGCCGGTGATGGAGACGTCAAGTATCACCTTGGATACGAGAGCGTCCGGATTTTGGAGGCTGGGTCGGAGATTGGGATCCATTTGGCTGCAAACCCGAGTCACCTGGAAATTGTAAATCCCGTCGTGGAGGGAAAAGCCCGAGCGCGCCAACGGATCGTCGGCGATACGGAGCATCGTACCAAGGTGCTTCCGTTGTTGATTCACGGAGACGCCGCTTTTGCGGGGCAAGGTGTGGTGGCGGAAGTTTTGAATTTATCGCAGCTACCCGGGTACGAAACCGGAGGCACCGTCCACATCATCGTTAACAACCAAATCGGTTTTACGACTTTACCGGCGGACGCTCGCTCGAGTGCGTATTGCACTGACGTAGCCAAAATGATCGAAGCGCCCATCTTCCACGTGAATGGCGATGACCCGATCGCAGTTGCCTTTGCGGCAAAGACGGCCTTCGAATTTCGGCAGCACTTCGGACGTGACATCGTCATCGACATGTACTGTTACCGGCGTTATGGGCACAACGAGACGGATGAGCCGAGTTTTACTCAACCTCGGTTGTATAAGACGATCCAAACCCATCCAGCGGTAACCAAGATTTTTGAACAGAAGCTGCTGGCTTCCGGCGTGATGACCGAAGAGGATGCGGACAACCTGGAGAGAGAGTTTAGGCGTTTGCTGGAACGAGCTCTCAACGAAGTACAAACCAGCGAAATTACGTCCCGTAAAGATCTTCACCGTAGCTTTGAGGAATCGACGGCAGTTTTTCAACCGGAGTACACCCATCGTGAACCTGCCACGGAGATTTCTAAAGAGCTTTTCGACTTGATCGTGGATGGCATCACGAAAGTGCCCGAGGGCTTTCGGATTCAGCCCCAGATTCGAAAGATGCTCCTTGACCGGCGTCGCGCTCAACATGCGAGTGGAGGCCCTTATGATTGGGCGTACGGTGAAGCGCTTGCTTTCGGATCGTTGTTAGTAGAGGGAACTCCCGTTCGGCTTTCCGGCCAGGATAGCCGCAGAGGCACATTCAGCCAGCGTCATTCGGTGCTTTACGATATTGAGACCCGTGAGCGCTATATCCCCTTGCAAAATCTAACCCCGGGCCAAGCGCGTTTCTGCGTTTATAACAGCATGCTTTCAGAAGCAGCCGTGCTCGGGTTCGACTATGGCTACTCGCTCGATTTCCCGCAGATGCTTTGCTTGTGGGAAGCGCAGTTTGGCGATTTCGCCAATGGCGCTCAAGTGGTGATCGACCAGTTTATCGCGAGTTCAGAGTCCAAGTGGCAGCGGGCCAGCGGCATCGTTCTGTTATTGCCGCACGGATTCGAAGGACAGGGTCCAGAACATTCCAGCGCTCGCTTGGAACGATTCCTTCAGCTCTGCGCCGAGGATAACATGGAGGTCTGTTACCTGACTACACCAGCCCAGTATTTCCATGTGCTCCGGCGGCAAATGAAGCGAGATTTCCGGAAGCCGCTTATCCTGATGACGCCGAAGTCGTTGCTGCGAAACGAGCGAGCGGTCTCTCATCTGGAAGATTTCACCGCTTCCTCTTTTCAGCAGATTCTTGGACCCACTCTCTTCGATAAGCCCGGGAAAGTGGCCCGCGTTATTTTCTGCTCCGGCAAGGTATACTACGACCTGTTGAAGCAAGCCGAGACCAGTAGGGTCAAGGATGTCGCCCTGGTTCGGGTCGAGCAGCTTTATCCGCTCAACACCGAGCGTTTAGAACAGATCATCGAACCCCTGAGCAAGGCGGAGAAATGGGTCTGGTGCCAGGAAGAACCGAAGAACATGGGTGGCTGGACTTACATTTCGCCGTTGTTAGGGAGTCTAACGCCACACCCGCTCCTTTATGCAGGCCGGCCGCCGGCGGCTAGTCCGGCAGTGGGGTCAAAGGCTTGGCACGACCGTCAGCAAAAAGAGTTGGTAGAACAGGCCCTTTCCCTTTAGCTGAGCCATTAAACATGAGTACCGAAGTCAAAATTCCGGCCGTCGGCGAATCGATTACCTCCGGTGTCTTATCTGGATGGCTCAAACAAAATGGCGACGCGGTTCTAGACGGCGAGTCGATCTTCTCTCTGGAGACCGACAAGATTTCTACTGAGATTCCATCTCCTGCGTCCGGGACTCTGCAAATCATGGTTGCGGCCGGCGAAGAGGTAAAGATCGGCCAGATCGTTGCGATGATCGACCCGGCCGGGGCCGCCGGTGAGCCGGAAGCGAAAGAGACTACCGCCAAAGCAACGGTGACGGCTTCCGCAAAAGCGGACGAGCCGGCGAAGGAAGAACCCGCACTCAGTCCGGCGGTCCGTCGTTTAGCCGCGGAAGAGAAAATCCCTTTGGGTGAAGTAACCGGGACCGGCAAACACGGTCAGGTTACGAAACCGGACCTGATCAACTATTTAGAGCGACCGGCAAAGAAAGAGACCGAGGACTTATCCTCCGAAGCTTCAGCGAAGGAGGAGCCGAAACAAAAGCCGGCCCCGGCGCCTGTGGCGGAGCGCAAGGAAGTGGTGCCATCAGTACCGGCCTCAACCGATGGGCGCAGTGTTCGCCGAAAAATGTCGCCGCTTCGGAAGAAAATTGCCGCTCAGCTGGTCATGGCCCAGCAGAACGCCGCCATGCTGACGACGTTCAACGAATGCGACATGTCGGCGGTGATGCATCTCCGATCGAGTTATCAGGAGGCCTTCCAGAAAAGACACGGAACCAAACTCGGCTTCATGTCTTTCTTCATCAAGGCGGTGGTTGACGCCCTTCACCTCGTGCCAGCCATGAACGCTAGAATCGATGGAGACGATTTGGTCGAGAACCGTTATTACGATATCGGAGTCGCGGTGGGTACCGAGCGTGGACTCGTAGTACCGGTGGTTCGCGATGCCGATAAAAAAAGTTTTGCTGAACTAGAAAACTCCGTTGGGGGTTTTGCTGCCAAAGCGCGAGAGGGCAAACTCCAGCTCGATGAGCTCACCGGCGGGGTGTTTACTATTACGAACGGCGGGATTTATGGGTCGCTCCTGAGCACTCCGATTTTGAACCCGCCGCAGAGCGGTATTCTTGGGATGCACAAGATCCAAGACCGTCCGATGGCGATTGGTGGTAAGATCGAGATCCGCCCGATGATGTATTTGGCCCTGAGCTATGACCATCGGGTTGTCGATGGTAAGGAAGCCGTGACTTTCCTAGTCCGGGTCAAGGAGTGCATCGAGGACCCCACGCGGCTGTTGCTGCAGGGGTAGGGGAAACGCTCGTAATCGTCCTCGTACTCGTCGTCGTCCTCGTCCTCGAGGGGGATGTAGGGCGTATAGGCGTGCCAGGAACGCATAACGCTGTGGGCCCTGCGAACGGATAGGACCTATGGGACTAATGGGTCACTTCCGTTCAGTCCTATAAGTCCTATAAGTCGTATAGGTCCCATCGGTTCGCAGCGCCCAAGGTGTAGTGCGTGTAGGAGATTCCCGCACGCCGAACCGCCATCCACCCCCCGTCGAGGACGATTAGGCGAGACCGCCCTCCCGCTACCGCAGACGATGTGCGACGTGGCTCACGACGTACGCTAACGCGCGGATAATACGGGTCTGGATCCCGAAGTTCTTCCGCGGAGGCCGCTTGAAGCCAGCGGGTCGCATCAGGTACCCCAACACAAAGCGAATCGCGAGGATGGTCAGTGCTACGATAATGAGCCCGGGGAGAAGCGCAGTGAACATTTGGTGTTCCAGGCCTTCTTAATCAAAAGCCGCCGGTTTAGGCCCGTTCAACCCGGACTCAAAACAAAACCGGATCTGCTCATTTGTGATCCGGGACAGCGACAAAGGCGGTAAGCCCTCCAGCGCAAAAAAATCGATGCTGGCAGTCTCCGTCGACGGCGTAGCCTCTCCGCTCTCAATCCTGCATAGGAAAAACATTTTATAAACGTGAAATGGAAAAGGCGGGTCGTGCGGATGCTTGGCTCGGTCAAAAACGGCTAGCAGACGCTCTGCTCGTACCTTGAAACCGCTCTCTTGTATGACCTCTTTTTCGACGGCTTCCGAAGGAGAGTCGTTTACGTCAGCCCATCCTCCCGGTAGCGTCCAGAGGTTGTCCGATCGCTCTTGTACAAGCAGGATCTTCCGGTCCCGGAAAACTGCGGCCCGTACGTCTACCTTTGGGGTAGCGTAGCCCGATTGCGCGGCAAAAATTGTCCGAATCTTGGACCCGTCAATGTCACCCTGCTGGGCAAAGATCTCGGCCGCGATTTCAGAGATGCGTTGGTAACGTTCGCGGTCGTATTCGGAGGTCACGAAATGACTACCGGTCTGAGCGAGCGCTTGCAGTTCCCGCGCCCATCTTAACCATTGTGGCTCGAGAATCACTCTAGTGAAATAGCGAGCTGACCTCCGCCGGCGGTTTCGTCAGGTCCTCGTAAGAGGTAACGAGTGCGTCGAAAGCCGGTAGTGCGTCGCGAAAAGATTTCGAACTCCGTGCCGAAAGCGTGATGAAATGGATCGATCCCTTGGCTTGGATATATGCGGTCGCCTCGTTGTTCCCAAATTGGTCACCCGTATAGTAATAAATCTTGGCTTTGCTGGCGTCTTGCGTCGTTAACGTCTTGATGAACTTCGCCTCAGCCTTTGGATTCCCGTTGTCGCGAAAAGCTCTAACGGTGTCTTTGACTTGCTCCTCGACATTGGTGACGTGGTTGTCCAAACTGCGGACCCTGGCGAAACAGACCGCCTCGCTCTTATCCCAGCTAGAGTGTTCTGGATAAAAGACCACGTTTAGTCCCTGATCGTTTCCGACTTTGTCGTCTAAGATCCATCCGAGAGGAGCCTTCAGTTCAAAGGCATAGCCGTCCCCTTTTAAGACGGTAAACCCTTCCAGGATCTGATCTGCTCGCGCGTTTACGACACCGCACGCGATAAAGCACACGACTAAGTATCTCGACAGCAACATACGCGCCTTATCTTACGCGAGGCTGTCTCAGCTACAAAGACTTTGCTCCGACGGAGCGCAAGCTAGAACCTCGTACCTCAAACTTAAAACTTAAAACCTACAACCTGGACCCATCGCCTCCAGAGCCGGCCTCGCTCGCAAACGCGCGTGTATTTGCGTGAGAGGCGGGCTCAGCAGCCCCGACTACGGCTCGGGGCTGGCCTATTAGCCCGCGATGTGCGTTGCTTCGCTCAGGTTGTCATATTCGCGGCGCCGGGGCGAAGCTCCCTGAACCCGTCAAAGCGTTGCCGTAACTGGTCTGCCGGCAAACGTCTCGCGGCTGCGCTGAGGCTGCTGATCATCGCGCGTGACTTTCGACAGTTGCGCGAAATCAATCGCCGGTAATTCCGGCTCAGCCTGCGGCCGCTTTTCCGTTCCATCGTTACGTATAGCGAACGGATTTCTGAGACTGCGAGCAATCAGAAGTGGTAAAATGTCCAT
>JAFAHI010000269.1 GCA_019237325.1 Verrucomicrobiota bacterium
CCGACGAATTCTCGCTGGGCAAGGCAATCGATGGCCTTGAGAGCGACACTATCGCCCCAGGTCTGTAAGTCGGTGAAATTAACATCCGCCGTCAGATCCTGATAACCGGCTCGGCGGAGAATTTCCATGCCTTCGATTCGCTCCTGCTGGAAATAGCCGCGAACCGTTCCACCTGGCCGGCGGTAATAAATCTCCTGCGGCTTGCCGCCATAATCGATTGTCAACATAGCGCCGGTGTGGAGTTGAGCTGAGACCTTTGCGAGCCACTCCCGAAAACTTTCGTGAACTTCGATGGCTTGTCCGACGGGAAACCCGGCATCCAGAGCGCTACATGGAAACGAAATCGACGCGGGCGACAGTTCTTGCCGCCATTCTTGATCGTCATAGCGGAGATAAATATCCGCCCAACCGCTTTCTAGTCGAACCAGGCGACGACATGGGAATGTGTCCACCAACTCGTTGGAAATCACGATCGCTTTTCCGTGTGCCTCCTGTAAGGCCGCTTCTATGGAATCGAACAAATGAAATCGGCGTCGTCTATTTAGTGATTTATCCAAGATGGCCGACTCTGTTCCGACATCTACGCCGAAATAACGGATCCGGCTCCATGGACGCCTTTGAGAAAGGATGACTTTTGCCAGTGTGCCGGTGCCGACGCCCGGCTCGATGATGATGAGGGGATCCAATCCAAGATGTTTTGCTTCCGCCATCAGCCAATGGAATACCGCTTTTCCCAACGCGGGACTAAGCGTGGTGGATGTGGAAAAATCGCCTGATTTTCCGATTCCGCGGATGCGGCGAGTGTAATAACCGCGAACTGGATGGAACAACGCCAGCTCCATAAAACGGTCAAACCGTAGGCGGCCACCTTCACTTTTGGCGATTTCAGCCAGCCAGCTAGCCATAGGGTTTTTGACGGTTGCCCATCTCTTTGAAAGTATGGGGCCGCATTTTGTTTGTCCCGCGGAAAAGTGGACTGTCCGATTTGTCCCGAAGGGACGTAAGACTCAGCCTGGGTTTTAACCCCAGGTAGTGATAAAAAGATGATCCGCCCTGAAGGGGCGGCAGATCGAATGTTTCAAGGCGACGCGTTGGTGAAAGATTTTCGGGTAACTCTGCTTTGAACTTTTTTCTTCCGCCCCCTTCAGGGCGGGTCATTCTTTTTACCCATACCAGGGGTTAGAAACCCCTGGCTGAGTCCTTTCATCCCTTCGGGATGGGCTCCACGCGCTGAGCGACGTTCCTCAGTCACGAAAACTTCGCGTAAAAGTCCGAGAGATCCGTCAGGCTCACGACAAACTCTTTCAACAGCCGCACGCAAGCTTCTACGTCGCGTAAGTCCACCATCTCGACGGTTGAATGCATGTACCGCAACGGAATTGAAATGAGAGCGCTAGGAATTCCTTGTTTCGATTGAAAGATCGAATCCGTATCGGTGCCCGTGGTACGGGACGTGGCTTCATGTTGCAGTTGAATATCGACTCGGCGGGACGCCTCAATTAACTGCGCCACTAATCGAGGATGATTCGCGCTACCATGGGTTACAGACGGGCCGCCGCCCAGCTTGATAGAGCCATGCTTGTTCCGGTCGATCCCCGGCGAATCTGTGGCGTGAGTCACATCGAGAACGAGCGCGATCTTCGGCTCCAAACGGTAGGTCGCCATTTTTGCACCGTAGCCGCCGATCTCTTCCTGCACGGCGTTCAGACCGATTACCGTTGCCGCTGGGCGCTCAGGGTTGCTTGAAAGGCTGGCAAATAACTGGTTAATGATAAAACCGCCTATGCGATTATCGATTGCCCTGCCAACGAGACGATCGGCCGTCATCATTTCTACCGAATCAGTATAGACAGCAGGGTGCCCCACTCGGATCCCTCTGCTTTCGACTTCGGCTCGTGACTTAGCTCCGATGTCGACAAAGAGTTGGTGCACCTCCGGGATCTTATCTTCGTCCTTCTCCCGCAGGTGAATCGCGGTATTGCCGATCACTCCAAGCACTGGACCGCGGTCACCAAGGATTTTCAGGCGTTTCCCGCGAGCGATTGCCCGGTCAGAACCTCCGATTCTGTTTAAATACAAATACCCTTCGTCCCCAATATTCTGGATAATGAAACCGATCTCGTCAGCGTGCGCCTCCACCATCAGGGTGAGGCCTTCCTTTTGCCCGTTAAGGACAGCCCAGGCATTGCCATACGCATCGTTATCCACTGAATCGCTATAACGGCTGATATGGTTGATCCAGATTTTTTGGGCTTCCACCTCAAATCCGGTCGGGCTTGGCAAGTTGAGCAAGCGAAATAGAAACTCTTTAGCGTCGTCGTTCATTTTGACAGTAAAAGGTCATCAAACAGGAATGGCATGACCTCGGCGGAGTGATTTCGTACCTACTAACGGATGATCAGCGAACGGAGCAGAAATCAGCCGCTCGGTCTAGGATCTATTTAAGCGGTCATGGTAAAGGAGAGATATTTTTGCCATTTATCGCCGGCTCTTCCAAGTGGAAAGAACGCGTTTGGCGTTCGGCGTTTACCGTTCGGCGGTGGGCGCCCACTAGCGCTTAAACTCGTAAGTTCCATAGGCCCCATAAGTTCGATACATCGTTGCACCCACGACCGGTGCTCATCGACCAAACGCCGAACGCCAAACGCCAAACGCCAAACGGACTTTTGGGCTGGCTTTTACTTCTCTGAATCGTCGACAATTTCGTCCCGGAGAACGCGTCGTTTGGCGCGGCAAATATGAGCGATTCTGCCAGCACCTCTGCTCCGCCGTCATCGGGTTCGGCGGCATCCAAAAGTACCGGTCCGACTGGAGGAAGTATCGCTCCAAAGACCATGGTGCGTTTACCCGGAGCATTCCGAAGCCACTTCGGGGTAATGTTGGCTCTCGGGAAACGATACCTGCTCCGCCATAAGCTTTTGGTGGTTTTGTATGTAAGCGCCTATCTGCTCGGGCATTCTGTTCTACCTGCTGCCGTCGGCTTATACGCGCAGCAGATTTCAAACAGCATTCCGGTTGCTGCACTGGAGGCTTCGGGCGAAGGGGGCGCCAAACCCGGGGTTGCCGAGATGCGTCGGGCATCGGCCCAGGTGACAGATCATTCGGGACTTTGGCGTGCGTACGGCCTCTGGCTGGTGGCCACCTTAGGGGTGGCGATCATGGGATTAGCTTTCAGCTATGTTGCCTCGGCTCTGGGTGGCAGGGTAAGCAACGCGATCCGTCGGGATCTGTTTGCGGCCATCTTGCGAAAACCTTCCTTGTTCTTTCACGAACATGAAGCGCAACAACTGACGATGTTGGTGAACCAGTTGTCGCTGCAGGTGCAGTCGGCGCTGCAAGACGTTTTGATCAATCCAGTACTCGATTTGTTTGGAGTTGTCCTACTCGGTTACAGCTTGTTCCAATCGCTCCAGGCTGTTCAGGCCAGAGGCGGTAACCAGGTCTGGCTCTTTTTCTCGGTTATCGTTTTGATCGCACTGCTTTCGCCGTGGCTGGTCAGCCGGATGGGATCCCGGCTCCGGCAAAGTTCGCAAAATGTTCAGCAGCAGAACCTGGTGCTGGCGTCGTTGGTTGGAGGCGCCATGGGAGCTCCCGAGGAAATTCAAGCGATGCGCGCCGAAGAAATTTTCGCTGAGAAACATGAGGCCGCCTTAAAAGAATCCTTACAGCGCCGGCTCCACCAAACCCTGACCGTTGGCAGTCTCAATCTGCTTAATCGGTTCCCAGGAGATTTGGTTTTAGTGTCGCTGATGGGCCTCTCGGTTTTTATCGCGGCAAACGGCCTGGCCGGAATCAACGCCGGGGTTGTGGCAGGACTCATGGCTTTGACCCCTTCGTTCATGGGATCGATTCAAGGGTTCTCCGCCCTTTCCATCAATTTCAATATGACCTGGCCCGCCATCGAGTCCGTTGGTTCGATCCTGTGCGCGGAACCGACGGCTGCGCCGAGTGAAAGCGGCCAGGATGACGCAGAAATAGCCGGTGAAATCGAAGCTCGCCGGCTCGTTTTTCAGTATCGGGCCGCAGAGTCCCGGAAGATTTTTGACGATGCATCCTTCGTTATACCGGCGGGATCAATCACCGGTTTAATCGCGAAGGCGGGCCAAGGAAAAACCACTTTTTTCCGGCTCGCATTACGCTTTTACGAGCCATCATCCGGCGAGATCTTACTCGGCGGTATTCCGCACACTCGGTTTTCGTTGGAGAGTTTGCGACGCCAGATTGTTCTGATGCCTCAATCGCCGGCGTTTTTCCATGACACTATCCGGGAGAATCTCCGGGTCGCCCGGCCAGCGGCGACGGATGCGGAAATCCAAGAGCTCTGTGAGCGGACCGGTATCTGGCCAATTCTCGGGGAAGCATACGGCCAGGCCCCGCTGGACCGGCAGTTTGCTTCCGGCAACTTGCTGTCCGGCGGCCAAAAGAAGTTATTTGCTTTGACCCGCTGTCTCCTCCGGAAGCCTTCCATTCTTTTCTTAGACGAGCCAACCACCGGGATCGATCCGGAGGACAAGTACAGCCTGTTACAAATCATGCGACAGGTCTGCGCCGGCAAAACGGTTCTGGTAGTCGACCACGATATTGTTGGCTGGCAAATCCCGTTTTGTGACCGTTTCATCGTTTTGGATCGGGGCAAAATCGTGCAAAGCGGCGCCGCGGCCGAGCTTTTGTCGTCGCCCGGGCTATTTCGGGATCTGTTTGAGCGTCAAATCGAAGGTGTGCGTCTCATGAATGAGGAACTGAAGCGAATTAATGACCTAACGGCCTCTTCCGAAGGCCCTAGCACGAACAACACTTAGAAATATCGCAAGCGCCGCACGGATTCTCGTCTGAACAATAGAAAGAAACCAAGACGCCTAAAAAAGTCTCGGTTAAATCGAGATCGAAGAATAGAAGAGAAAATAGCAAATGCCTGAGAAATCCAAAACCATCGAAGTTTACCTGACTCAGAAGCCTGAGTCTCCCGTGGGACCTGAAAAGGCCTCTCGAGACATGGATGCGACAAATGCAGAACCGGAAGTCGGCGGACGGGGTTATTACCGTTGGGTGGAATGCTGGCACTGCCACTCGATGCGCCGTGTCTATTGGGAATTTCCCGGCCAAACATTCATCTGCGGCAACTGCGGGGTGGAATACATCCCAAACAACTGAGCTCGCTACAGCCGCAATCGGAGCGATTCATTCGCCGAGGCGCCAACCAGGTCAAATCCCTGAATTGGTGCCTTGTTTTTTGGTTTCTGCCCCATGGGAGGGCGCGCGTCCTCGCGCGCCGCGAAAACGTAGTTTGGCTCCAAATCTATTTTCACCGCTCGATTCGCAAAACGTCTGCCCCTCTCGAACGGCGGATCGCGAGGACGCGATCCCTCCCGAGCTGGGCCGGCTACCGCTAACCGCCAACCTTAAACTCTATTCTTCCAGCTCGTAGATGATCGGAAGGATATAGTGGCCAGTCGTGCTTGGCTTGAATTGCCAGTTCTTGTGGATCCAGCGCGACGACACGCCAGCCAGCATCGGATTTTCGGATGCGGCTTTTATCTTTACCATTTTACCATTCTGGACCCAGATACTGACTTCGACGTTGCCTTGTATCCGCATGCGGACGCAATCGGTAGGATAAATTGGCGTCGGATAGGAAATGGCAACGGTTTCGGGCGGAACACCGACAGCAACCAACGGATTCTGTTCTCCGGCCTTTGATAGGAAAGGTGTGGAACAGAGAGTAGCAATCACGCCGACTGCTACGAGGCTTCGTAAGACTGGAGGGATTGACATAATACTTCAGTCCCGTGAAAGCGGCACAGCTGTCCGCCTACGGGCAATGGCAATGGAGGGTTTGGGAGGGGGGAGTTCGTTACTGCTAACCAAAACTTACCTCGACTTGTTCCGCTTTTCAGGTGAAAAGCGCCGGTAGCCGATGGGGAAAGTAATCAGTCTGTGGTAAGCAGTAAGCGGTAAGCAGGTATTCAGTGGAGCGTTTGTCCCGAGTGGATTCAGCCGCCTCTGCACTGATGACTGACACACTGATTACTTTCTGTGCCACACCCTTGCACGTCGTTAGGGCTCTGCGCGTGCCACCTAAATGGTGTAATCCAGGAAGAAGCTATCGAACTCTCGAATGGTCCGTTTGCAGCTTGCCAAGCTGAAAACATCTTGATCGTGCTCTTGCGTTCGCAGGCAGGAGTCAATTTCCACCCACCAACGTTCTGCGCTTTGAGCCGCATTTAGAATCGATGTTAATTGTTTGTAGATATTATCCGGGCCTAACCCGCCGGCGTAGCCGCATCCGGCGAATCGTTTTAACCCTTTTGGCCACTTTTTCTGAGCGGCTTCCTGAACTTCAGATTCATCAAAAAGGGTGGAACAAGAAATTCCCTGCGCCACCAAAGCGTCGGCTACCTCAAGGTTCCGGTCACGGATGCGAAAAATGATTTGTTTGTCTGGGTTTTTCGCTATGAGTCGGGTAAGCCCCGGAAGATCCACCCGGTCGATCCCACCTGTGGGACTAATTTGGATGCGCCGAAACAGGGGCCAAACCTTGCCGTACTTAGTCATGAGGTCGGTGTCGTCTCCCTTCAGAAAAGCGCCGGCACTTTTTCCAGAGAGTTGGGCCGAGAGGTTAAGCCCTGGAGCCAGCTTGCAGATCCAATCAACACCCGGGAATCCAGCCTCTCGGTCCTGGCGTTCAACCGCCAACCCAAGCCCCCATTCAACGGTGAAATAATGGGACCGGATCTCTTTCAGCCTCTCCCCATCGGCGGTTTCATCGACACCGGAAAATGTAACTCCAAGAAAACTCACAAGTGCACGTTTGGCGTTCTGCGTTTGGCGTTCGGGGTTCGGCGCTTGGCGCTCCGCCCTTTCGTGTCAGGTTTCTGCCTGCGACCCATAAGTCCCATAGGTCGCATATGTCCCATTCTCGATTGCTCGCGCACGTGGATTGACCCAATACCCTCGCCATTCCCAAACCGCAAGCGAGCACCGGCAAACCGAGAACGGCGAACAGTGAACTGTGAACTGTGACTTGTCTGCGCCGAGGTTCGACGCGAAAGTTAGGCTGAGTCGAAAGGAGGTCCTATGCCTGTTAAGGAAATCCATCAACACGATTACACCAAAGGGAGTATCCGGTATACGATACACGTCGAAGAAAGCGAAGCCGGGGCGATGTGGGGCACTTGGAACTGTCACGAATGCAACATTGGTGGTTCTGCCAACAAAGGCTCGAACACGGTCGATGATGCAGTCGAGGCAGCCAGAAGCGATCTTGAGCGTCACCATACCAGCAACCACGAGGTGTGATAAAAGAGCGGCCACTGGTATGGGCAGTGGCCGCCGCTTCGGGTTTTGCGGAAGGAACCAATTTGGAAATTGAGACGGCGGGATCGCGACTCAAAAGGAAAATTAAACCATGTATCTTTATCGGACTTCGCGTGGCATTTTAGCCCGATCAGACAAAAGTTACTTTCAGATCCCGGATACCGACTTTGATGAGTTATTGAGCCATCAGAGTCTGTACACGTATCTTTCGGACCTTAGAGTGGACGCTAAGACCGCGCGACCACCCTCACCGGAAGAATTGCTACCTCCGGTCGGAGCCCAGGAGGTTTGGGCGGCCGGGGTCACTTATGAACGGAGCCGGGAAGGACGCCGGGAAGAAGCGCACGAAAGCGGGGCCGCCGTTTTTTATTCTCGGGTGTACGATGCCGAACGGCCTGAGCTTTTCTTTAAAGCGGCTGGTTGGAGAGTAGTGGCTCCTTACGGTAAAATCCGAGTTCGCCGCGATGCGCGCTGGAGTGTGCCCGAACCGGAACTGGTCCTCGTCATTAATCGGGACGCAAAAATCATCGGTTACACCCTCGGCAATGATGTCTCTTCTCGCGATATCGAGGGCGAAAATCCGCTCTATCTGCCACAGGCGAAAGTGTACGATGGCAGCTGTTCTCTAGGTCCCGCCATCCTGGTAACAGAAGAATCCCTGGATCTGAACACAGAGATTACCTTGCTGATTGAACGCGGCGGCAAAACGATTTTCCAAGGCCAGGTTCCCTTACGGCGAATCCATCGCGAACTAGATGTCTTGGTCGAATACCTTTATCGGGAACTCAGTTTCCCAGCCGGCGCCTTTCTATTGACCGGTACCGGTATCGTTCCCCCGAACGATTTTACGTTGTTACCTGGCGATGTCGTTAAAATCACCGCCGCCCCTCTTGGGGAACTGGTAAACGAAGTAGCATAGAGCCCGCCGAGAGCTTCGTTCTTGCGTCTTTAGCGGCGAAGCTGCGACTCAACTTAGCCTAGGGCTTCCAGAAAGCGCCAAGCATTGAAGGTGCTTTTCAAGTCTTGGCTTATCACGGTTTGCACGGGTGACACGACAAGACCGCGTCACCGATTCGCGCTTTTAGCGCTGCATGTTCATTTTTCCGGATCCTACCGCTTTACCCTAGGCTATCTTGAGCCGCGGCTTCGCCGCTCAGAACCCGGCGTTCGCATCATCGGGGTCGGCAAATCCAATCCGGAACTCGAATAGCAGTCCAGCCATTCACTCCACAGTCCCCGACGTCTCCACCGCAACGATATTGCGAATCTGGATTACCGATGCTGCGCCAGAATCGTCCTCCACGAAAAGCAATCCCGATCGACCGGTGCCAAACCAGGCGCGTTCCTTGGAAGGTACCTCATAGACTGAGCCGTCGTTCAATCGCACCTGGAAAGGAACAAACCTTGAGCGATCAGGAATTTTCTGAGCTGCTCGTTCATGGCAGCGGAATCTAGTGTTGGCTCGGGTATTCGTCAAAGAATAACAAACTCAAAAATATGATGTTATATTATTTCGCAAGACAAAACTTGCTACTCTCTTCGTAAGTGAACAACCGACAGGTACAACACCCCTAGAGATGGCCTGCCATGGCCACCCAAAGATCCGTCACGGCCCTGTAGCTTGGTCAGAAGCCGTTTGCACTGAGAGTGTGAGAATTAATTTAGCAAAATGCAAGCAAGTATCCCGGATCGCAACAAAAGGGGTCAGTCAAGAATTCTTGACAACTTGCCCGGTCTCCTGACGCTTCGCTTACTCCATTACCGGCGCTCTGCCATCTTTCTCGATCATAACAAAAACAAAACTTGCCAATGTTCTGATAATGCAACACTGTTGCGTCCTGTTATGGCATCAAAGGTCTATTCCGCCGCGGTCGTAGGAGTCGATGCCTTTGAAGTCGAGGTCGAGGTGCATACCGGCTACGGCGATCACGGAAAGGTAGCGGTGGTGGGATTGCCGGATACCGCAGTTCGAGAAAGCAAAGATCGGGTGCTGTCGGCGATCACCAATAGCGCCCTGCGTTGGCCGCGTGGCAAGATCACGGTGAATCTCGCGCCGGCTACCGTTCGCAAAGAAGGGCCTAGTTTCGATCTGCCCATCGCGATCGGAATGCTAAAGATAAATGATGACAATCGGATTCCGGATCTGAGCCCATACTGTCTCGCTGGTGAATTGGCGCTTTCCGGCGAGCTTCGGCCGGTGCGAGGCGTTTTGGCCATTGCGCTTGAAGCCAAAAAACGCGGCCGGGAGATTCTCATCGTACCAAAGTTAAACGCGGAAGAAGCTGCTCCGGTACAAGGTTTAGCAGCTTACGGCGCTGGCAGCTTAACCGAAGTCGTCAATTTCTTGCGTGGCGAATCAGTGCTGCAGCCAGTTGCCGGCCAACCTAATTTCGTTCCCGGTAAAATCGACGATGACTTTGCCGAGGTCCACGGTCAGCAACATGTCAAACGCGCGGTCGAAGTCGCTGCCGCTGGCAGTCACAATCTGCTGATGATTGGGCCACCCGGATCCGGGAAATCGATGATCGCAAAACGGTTACCCACGATTCTTCCGCCGATCACCATGGCGGAAGCGATCGAGACGACGAAGATCCATAGCATCTGCGGAATACTGAATGGTTCGCATCAATTCGTGACGGAGCGCCCGTTCCGAAGTCCGCATCATACGGTCTCAGATGCCGGTTTACTGGGAGGATCAGCCCAGCCTACACCGGGTGAAGTCAGCTTGGCTCACAACGGTGTCCTCTTCCTGGACGAATTGCCGGAGTTTCACCGGTCCACCCTGGAAGTACTGCGCCAACCTTTGGAGGATGGGAAAGTGACGATTTCTCGGGCTGCGGGTTCCATGACGTTTCCAGCCAGTTTCATGCTAGTTGCCGCCATGAACCCGTGTCCCTGCGGTCACTACGGAAATCCGCGTCGAGAATGCCGGTGTTCGCCTAGCCAGGTTCAACGCTACCGGAGCAGGTTATCGGGCCCGTTGCTTGACCGGATCGATATCCACATTGAAGTGCCCGCCATCGAGATGAACGAGCTCACCTCGACCGTGGAAGGAGAAGGTTCGGCGGCAATCCGAGACCGGGTGAGAAGAGCGCGCCTGGTGCAGCAAAAACGATTCGCTCGAGAAGGGTCGATCCGTAACAACGGTCAAATGACCACTCGATTATTGAAGAAATATTGCCGCCTGGATTCGGAGGGGATCGAATTGATCCGCAAAGCGGTGACCAACCTGAACCTGAGCGCGCGAGCTTATGATCGGATCCTGAAAGTCGCCCGCACGATTGCCGACTTGGCCGGCGCCGATCAGATCGCCGCCGAACATCTCGGTGAAGCCGTCCAATATCGGACCTTGGATCGCGGTCTGTGGTGATCGAGAAAGGAGTTCAGGAGTTCAGCGTGGGGAGGAGATGAAAAATTGCGTGACAAAAACAGACTTCTGCGAGGTTCAATACGGAGTAAGCTAGTGCCGGAATCAGCGAGTTCCTGAACTCCTGCAACTCCTGAACTTCTGAACTCCTTTTTTTGCTTCTGGCCGAAAAAGCCGGATCATAGTAAGAGCGAATCATGAAGAGACTAATGTCCGCGGGCTGGTTTGCCTTGGTTTCCATCCTCCCCGCGTTTACCGCGCCGGCCGAGGAGACGACTGATCCCCTGGCCAATGCGCCGACGCAATACAGCGCTGATTTGGTCGTTACCCGTAAAGTAGGGCCGAAAACTCCAGTGACTATGAAGGTCTATGTCGACGGGAACAAACGGCGGACCGATACCGGCACCACCGGGAATATCATCATTCTTCGTGGCGATCTTAATAAGAGGTACGTCTTAACGCCCAACGGTAAGACCTATATGGAAGCACCTTTGGACCCGAGGATGCTGGAGTCCCCGAGTGATTGGGCAAAAAGGATGGGGCTGGTACACGAAAAAGTTGGTACGGAAGACGTTAACGGTGAGACCTGCGACAAGTACAGTTACACTTCGGACCCAAAGAAAATGGCGACCGGGCAGAACCAACGAATGATGCCGGCCACGCGAGCCATCACCGGTTTCATCTGGGTCGGTCAGGAGACTCACATGCTGGTTAAGTCTGAGAACGAAGTCACTTCGGCAGAATGGAAGAACATTAAGATTGGACCGCCGGACGCATCGGTGTTCGAATTGCCCGCTGACTACAAAAAAATCGAGGCGGGTAGGCCGTTCCAGATGCAACCGCAAGCACAAAAACCCGAGGAGCAGAAGTCGGAGGAACAGAAATCCGGAGGTCAGAGTCCAAGTCCTGCGGTGAGCGCATCCCCCGAAGCGAGCGTATCTCCCGAAGCAAGTCCCTCCGCTCAAGAATCAGACGGGGACAAATAGGTTAGCTCCCTTCAAACAGGAATAGCCGCAAAAAGCACAAAAAGCGCAAAAGAGAGTTTTCCGTTTCATGTACTCGGCTTCAGACCCGCCGCGGTGGCAGGCCTGCTTTATCTTCGAAAATCGGCGTCCATCTGCGGTTTGTAAGTTTGTTCGCGTTTGTTCGTGTCCATTCGCGGTTTTTTTGCATTCTTTGCGGTCTTTTGCAGCTATTCCTCCGGTAGTGTATGAACGGTTCTCACTTTACTATCCGCCGGCTCGGGGCGGATGATGTTAAGGTTTTTCGGTCGATCCGGTTGGAAGGACTCCGGAACGTTCCGGATGCTTTTGGCTCAACCTTCGAGAAAGAGTCAAGCGAGCCAGAAGAGTACTTCGCCGATCGATTGACTCGAAGCGCGGTGTTTGGCGGGTTTGTGGGAGATCGTTTGGTTGGTGTAGCGGGGTTTTACTCTTTTGAGGACACGAAATCGGCACACAAAGGAGTCCTTTGGGGGATGTATGTTACGCCGGAAGCACGCGGCTCAGGAGTTGCCACTAACCTGGTTGAGAGGCTCCTTGAACACGCCGCCAAAGAGGTGGAACAAGTGCAGTTAACCGTCACGGCTAGTAACCCGCGGGCCAGACGGTTTTACCAACGAATGGGTTTCGTTGAGTACGGTCTCGAAGCGAAATCCTTGAAATATAAAGGCGTCTATTTCGATGAGGTCCTGATGGTGAAGTTTCTAAGCCCGAAGGAATAGCTGCAAAAAGCGCAGAAAAAAGAGCTTCCGGCATACAAACTCGCCTTCCTGGTCAGGGCGCCGTCGGCCCTCCGTTTATCTGCGTAAATCTGCGTCCATCCGCGGTTTGTTCGGTTTGTTTCGTGTCCATTCGCGGTTTTTTTTGCGTTCTTTGTGCCTTTTTGCGGCTATTTATCCTCTTATGCTTGCGGTACGTAAAACTGCGCGTGGAATCGGGAACATTGAAGTGCTGGATGTCCCGGAGCCGAAGGCCGGTCCCGGGCAGGTCGTAATCGAAGTTGATTCGTCTGGGATTTGTGGGACCGACCTGCACATCTATCTCGACGAATTTGAGACGTATCCTCCGGTCACCATCGGCCATGAAACGGCAGGCACCGTCGTCGAGCTAGGGCCAGGGGTTAGCGGCTGGACCGTGGGTGATCGGGTCACGACTGAGACCTACTTTTATACCTGTGGCGAGTGCCCGCCCTGCCAGCAAGGGAGACCTAATCTGTGTCCACGCCGCCGTTCTATCGGTTCGAAACAAGACGGAGCTTTTGCCCGTTATCTATTGACTCCGGCAGCGAACCTGCATCGGGTACCCGACGAGCTCGATCTTGAAAGCGCGGCTTTGACAGAACCCTTGGCATGTACCGTGCATGGGGTTCTAGAGACCGCCGGCGTCCGAGCTGGAGACAATGTTGCCATTACCGGTCCTGGACCGATTGGTTTGCTGGCGTTACAGCTAGCAAAAGTGGCTGGTGCTACCGTCGCCATGATCGGCTCTAACCAAGATGCCGAGCGGCTTAGGCTGGCTAAAGAACTCGGAGCGGACCACGGCATCAATGTGCAAGAAGTGGGAAATGTAACCGAGTCGATAACAGATGCATTCAAAGCAGATGGCGCCGATTTGGTCATCGAATGTTCCGGCGCGCCCCCTGCCGCTAAAACCTTGTTAGATGTGGCTCGGCGAGGCGGCCGTTTTTGTCAGATGGGGCTTTACGGTAAACCCATCTTACTCGACCAGGACGCCGTCTGTTACAAAGAGCTAGTGGTCACCGGCACCAATGCCAGTGTGACTACCGCCTGGACCCGAGCACTCAAATTGCTGTCCGAAAAGAAGGTGAATGCCCAAGGGTTGATCACCCATCGTTTCCCAATCGAGCACTGGGATAAAGCGCTCGAAGTCGTTAAGGGTAAGGAAGGGGTGAAAGTGGTGCTCAAGCCACGCGGAGCGGATTAGGAATAGCCGCAAAAAGGCGCAAAAGGCACAAAAAAACCTTAAAGAGAGCCAATCTCTACAAAAGGACACAAAGGTCACAGAGACGGAGCAATCTATATTTCGGCATGTCATCAAGCTCCCCTCTTTGTGGCCTTCGTGTCCTTGCTGTGAAAATCCCTTCAGTCGGCGGCCCTGCGGTTTCTTTGCGTTCTTTTGTGGCTATTCCTGTATTTTAGCTCATGGCCATTTCCTTGAGTGATGGGCGACACCTTTTCGGAAACGACCCAACAGCTTATGCCCAGGCTCGTCCGGACTACCCGGACACCCTGTATGAGCGTTTAATAACTCGGTGTGGCTTGCGCCCAGGAACCTCTGTCTTTGAGATTGGTCCAGGGCCAGGAATAGCGACGCGGCGGCTGCTTAGCCTTGGCGCATCCCCGCTGCGAGCAATCGAACCGGATCCACGTTTGGTCGCGTTTCTTCGAGAGACTAGCCAAACTGAGTCCCTCGAAATCGATCAAGCATCATTCGACGAAGCCGTGCTGCCGGAAGCCGCGTTTGATCTCGGTGTCGCGGCGACCTCTTTTCATTGGCTAGAACAAAGCTCTGCATTGGCGAAGGTCTATCGATTGTTGAAGCCAGGCGGTTGGTGGGCAATGTGGTGGAACCAATTCGGCTCCGAAGAACCTGACGAGTTTCAGCGGGCGACCGATCATTTATTTGCGGAGACCGCTGACAGTCCATCTTGGATCCGGGAAAAACGAATTCCCTTTGCGTTCGACCGCCCGAACCGTCTTCAAGATCTCAGTGCCGCTGGCTTCAAAGACGTAGAGATCGAGCTATGGAGTTCGAGTCTTACCTGCGACACGGCTCGCCTGGTCGCTCTCTACTCAACTTTCTCTCCCATCCAGGCTCTGGAGCCAGACTCACGTCGGAAGTTTCTCAGCAACCTTGCTCGAATCGCAGACGACCAGTTCGGAGGTCGCGTAGAGCGCGCGCTTCTTACCATACTTTATACCGGGCAACGGAGGTAAAGTTAAGGAGCCAGGAGCCAGAATCCAGGAGCCAGGAGGCGTGCGGTCAGCAATGCGTTTGGTGTTCAGTTTTGTTTCTTCCGAAAACCACTGATAAGCGTTTACTAAGTACTCTTCGAACCCGGTGTTTCGCGGTGCTTAAACCCTGGAACTCCTGAACTCCTTACTTCGTCGCCACTCGCGCCGCCGCACCCAGCATCGCCACCCCGCTGACCCTGCTCACGATTCGCGTGGCTCGTGGGCTGGCTAACAATGGCCGGGCACGTGCCGCCAGCATCGACAGGAGCAAATAGACGATTGTGTCCGACAACATGAAAATTGGTCCTAAAATAGCGAGCTGCGGCGCAACTGGGCGGGCGGGGTCCAGAAACTGGGGCAGCAATGCTGCCAGGAATAACAACAGTTTCGGGTTTGCCAGTTGAACGGTTAAAGCTGTGACAAATGAAGATCTGCCCGAGACTGACCGTCCATCCGCAGCGATCAAACTATTACTAGGAAAGAGCAGCGACCGTAAACCCAGATAAACGAGGTAGGCGATCCCAAGCCATTTAATAATTGTAAACGTCCAGAACGACGTCGCTAACAACGAACCCAGCCCGACGGCCGTCAGGAAGAAATAAACGGCGTCACCGATTACAATCCCGGCAGTTGCATAGGCCCCAGGCTTAAACCCGCGGCGTAAGGCTGTGGTTAGTACCACGATAAAAGCCGGACCGGGAACTAAGGTGACCACCAGCGCGACTAAAGCGAAGTTTAGCCAGGTATTCATGCGAAAGTGAGAAGTGAAAGGTGAAAGGCCTGCCCTGAGCAAGCATTAAGCTTACGACAAGCTCAAGCCAGGACGCGTCGAAGGTTGGCGATTGTCTCCTATAGGGCTACGTATGACATCGGTCAATTATGTCTCGGTTTGTCCGGTCCAGTGACAAGACCTGGACATCTTCGCTGATTACTTTTAGCTAACCTCGACTGCGGCCTTCGAGCTACATAGAGAGGGACGGAATAACCTGGGAAAAATCGACGGTTATTCGAAAAGTGTCGCCGGTTGGAGCGGACCGAGTAATGACGTTTTTATCCTCATTGACTAACTTCGAAAGAGCCGAGACTAACCTTCCGATCGCCTGGCGATCGAAGAGAAAGCCCTGCATGCGGACCGTAGATTCCCCATCCTGAATCATATGATCAATCACCGCTTCGATATCGCCTCGGTGCACCTCGACAGGTCCGATTGGCTTGAAGCCGGCGTCGAGGAGCGCGTGAAGTGGAGCGCCGTTGCCGTCTATCACATGGGCGAGATACTCCTCTTCCGGAGAATCTCGACCACTTTCCTTGATGGCATAAACAATCATAATTTTCACTAAGAGCGCCGCGAGTCCGAAACCGCGCGCACCTGGGTGAAACATCAGGCCACCAACCTCGGCTTCCTGCGTCGATCCCGATGCCATTTGAATGACGCCAGTACCAATAATGTTGTCGGTTGTCCGGTTAAGGACATGAAATAATCGGCGCTCCCGCGCGGCATCCAGGAAAGCATGCGCTGGACGATCTGCGAGTGTTCCTTCATTCAGCGCCTCGATGAAAGTGAATGGGATTCGGTACTCGGCCTCCTCTGTCAGCCTGAAATCGATCCTGTCCTGATCTCTAATAACGGGCGGTCTATTAACCGTCATGTCGCCGATTCTGACCGATTCTAAGCTAGCATGCCAGGAAAAGCCGCCTGATGCATTGAGAACACCGCCTCGGATAGTGATGTTGTTCCCCGACGGGGACAAAATCTACTAATCGCCAATCACGGCCACGAAGCGGTCCAAGAGTGGCAGCTCCACTGGCAGCATCTTCCGCCGTGCGGTGGAGAGATCGAAGAAATCAGCGCGATCGATCTCCGGGAATTCTTGTTTACGGCCTGACTTTGGCGGCCATTCGAGCTCGAAAGTATTACTGCGGATTTGGTTGGGATTGCAGTCTCCTTGAAAAGCCCAGGCGTGAACTATCTTGCCGGACTTATGTTTGACTTGTCCCAACGCAAGGAACGGTTTGACCGGCGTAAGCCCAGTCTCTTCGTTGAATTCACGGATAGCGGCCGCTAAAAAGTCTTCTCCTGGTTCCACTTCGCCTTTCGGGATCATCCACGCACCGTCGTCTTTGTTTTTCCAGAATGGACCTCCCGGATGAGCCAAGAGAACTTCTGGGGAAGCGCGGTGTTCAGTGCGACCACGATACATCAACAGGCCTGCGCTGATCTTTGGCATAGGGGGGAGAACTTGCGAGTAAACGCTGCTGGCGAAATCGCTTTTACCGGAGAGCGGGCGTAGTCCTTGACGTTGCGGGTGACGATAAAGGTGGCTCCAAAAGCGAGTGCGGCAGCGGCTTGCATTGCGTCCTCGAGGTCGGCCATTTGAAACGACAATGCCCGGGCGAAATCGCTGGTTTCCACGGACGGGATGTCGACGAAACGGATCAGGTCCTGTAGGAAGCGTTGTGTTTCCGAGCCGCAAATATAGAAAAGATTCGCGCAGGTGTGCCAGGCTACACAGGCTTGTCCCGGATGAGTTTCGCTCCAGGTCAGCACCTTTGTGGCGGCTTCGGAGAATGGAATCCGATCTTCCACGAAATCAATCAGCACGTCGCAATCGATCAAAATCTTCAAGCGTTAAAGGTCGTATTTTTTCTTTAAGTACCGGAATTTCGGTTCGTCTCGGAAATCGGTCTTAAGCTTGCCACGCCAGCGTTCGGCTAATTTCGTACCGGCGCCCGATGCATCCGAAGCAGATGCCTGCTCGATCAAGGTTTCAACCAAGTGTGACACGCTGGTGTTCCGAATACGCGCCAAGGCTTTTGCTTGGTGCGATATTTCAGGGCGGATCGTTAGCGTGATCCTCTTCTTCATGTGCATACTTTCCTGAAAAGTATGCATTGAGTCAAATCAGTCTCACTTACTCAGGCTGCCGAATCGTCTGGCGCGGGTTGCTTATGGCCTTCTGAAATCCATGGACCTGTCTTAGCGAACCCAAACCTCAACGGAACAACGACAGACGCCAAAGCGATGAGAATGATCGCGGTGTAAGAGATAAAAGCCAACGACGGGACGGTTATCAAAATGATCGCTGAGCATTTGATAACGATCGTGAGTGTTACCGCGTAGATCCAAACGGAAACGCGGCTGGGGGTGACCAGGCTGCAGTACACTGCAAATCCTATCGCCGGGATCATTAAATAGCTTCCGAACAAGCCGAAAGTCGCGGCGAGGCGATATTCTTCCGGCACGATAACCATTGCCCAGGCCGCCGAGATAGTGCCGTCGACTAAGACACTAAAAATCGCGGCAGCCACGAAGCCCCAGAATTTTCGATCTCGCGGTATCTTCAATAATCCAAGGCCAACGATGATAGCCAACCCAAGTTGCACCAGGCTTTCCAAAAAGAATAATCCTGGCCAAAACTTTTCCTCTACGAAGGTGGTGTAGTTGAACCGGTCGACAACCCAAAACCGGAAAGCAAGAGCGCTCAAGGCATTGAACCAGATCCAAAATTGGCAGACCCCGGCAAAGAACCATGTCTCTTTCGTCCGCTGATGCTCTCGCGCAAAATGGGCGACTAACGGGTCTCCTGACATGGTGACCTGAGGTATAACCGAATTTTGTGGCCAAGAACAGAAGGGATCCACGGAAGGAAACAAACGAAGAATTTTAAATCCGCAGATTACGCAGATTCGGTTTTGAGGACGCCTCTCACGGCAATGCTAATTAGCCGCATCTGTTGAAACGCGTTCTTAAACCCGACGATCATGCCCGACCTTTAGCCGAAATCTGCGTAATCTGTGTAATCTGCGGATTTTAAACTTCTTCTCTTCTTGCTAAGGCGTCGAACAGGATCTCAGCGGGGTGCCGGGCGATGCGACCGGTGGCGTCTTTGATCTGGTGTCGGCAACTCGTGCCGGGGGCGGCAAGGATAGTATCGCTCGGCGCCGAACGGACGGCCGGGAATAAAACCAGCTCGCCGATCTGTTGGCAGACAGTCCAATGTTCTTTCTCGTACCCGAAAGAGCCGGCCATACCACAACACCCGGACGGAATGACTTCTACCTGGTAATTCCCCGGTAACTTCAAGGATTTGACGGTGGCGGCCACGGAGCTCAACGCCTTCTGGTGGCAATGGCCATGTAGCTTGATCCGGCGTGACTCCTGGGTAAACGCGTTGCCTCGAATTTTTGCGCGATCGGCTTCGCGCGCGATAAATTCGTCGATCAAAAATGCGTTCTTTCCGAGATCTTCGGCGGACCGAATCAAGTGGCCGGGAACCAGCTCCGGGATTTCGTCTCGGAACCCTAAGATCGCGGATGGTTCGACCCCGATCAGTGGGGTTTCGGCAGTAATGATGTCTTTCAGCAATTCGACGTTCCGGGTTGCCAGCCGTTGAGCGTCTCGGAGCAGTCCTTTTGAGATCTGGGCGCGTCCACTATCGACGTGCTCGGGGATCACGACTTCGTATCCGAGCCGGTCCAACAATTGAATTGCTTTAATCCCGAGCTCAACGTCGTTGAAATCCGTGAATTCGTCGCAAAATAGATAGACGCGTCCGTTTGGGAAAGAACGGCCTTGCTTGGTATTCTGGCGGGACCAACGGCGGACCGTAGTTTTGCCAAGCGGAGGCAACGAGCGGTCCGGAGCGAACCCAGCTAACTGTTTAATCAACTTTGCTGTAACCGGGTTATCTGCCAGAAAGTTGTACACGGCCGGCATGCCAGAGGCGGCTTTCATCGCGGTCGAAAAGTTAGCGATCAGCCGGGAACGCAGCGGTACACCCTGAGTATCGTAGACCTGTTGGAGCCATTCTGCTTTGAGCCGAGCCACATCCACATTGGACGGGCATTCCGCTTTACATCCTTTGCAGGAAAGACAGAGATCCATCGCGGCGGCAACTTCGTCGCTCTCGAACGGATTGGCTTTGGTGGAACGAGTGAGAACTTCGCGCAGAATATTCGCTCGGGCCCGGGTAGTATCTCGTTCGTTCCGGGTGGCCATGAAGCTCGGGCACATGGTGCCGCCCATTAGATGGGTTTTCCGGCAATCACCCGATCCATTGCATTGCTCTGCTGCTCGCAGGATTCCGCCGGCAGCGGAGAAGTTGAGCACCGTCCGGAACTCCCGACTGGTCTGACCGGCTTCATACCGGAGCCCGCTATCCATCGGCGGCGTGTCCGTGATCTTACCCGAATTAAAAACGTTTTCTGGATCCCAACATTGTTTAATCGACCGAAATAGAGAGTAATTCTTTTTGCCCACCATGAACGGCAAGAACTCGCCCCTAAGCCGGCCATCTCCATGCTCACCGCTCAATGACCCGTGATACCGTTTAACTAAGTGTGCGACCTCGGTTGCCAGGAGGCGGAACAAGTGTCGATCGTTCGGATTCTTTAGATTGAGGATAGGCCGCAAATGCAATTCACCGGAAGCTGCATGCCCATAATGAACGGCCGACAGATGATGTTGCTCAAGAAGTTTATCAAAATCGCGCACAAAGCCTGGTAGATCGGCAGGATCAACCGCACTGTCCTCAACGACTGCAACCGGCTTAGCGTCGCCTGGAATATTGGACAAGAGACCGAGGGCCGCCTTGCGAAGGTTCCAGACCCGGCTTTGATCAGCACCCCAAACAACAGGGTAATGATAGCCGAGCCCCGCGTTACGCCATTCCGCCTCGAGCTGTGCAACCGTCTCGGTTACCGCCTCTTTACTGGAGCCCGCTAATTCCACGGCCAGAATTGCCCCGGGGTCACCCTGGACAAAGAAGCGGTTTTGACGTTGTTCCAGATTCAACTTGGTGCATTCAAGGATCCGATCATCGATCAACTCGCAAGAACGCGGCTTAAATTTGAGAGCAGTCAGGTTTGCGCGCAGGGCTTCATCGATGCTGGTGCAATGAACACAGACCAAAGCAGCTACCGGAGGTGGTAACGGATGGCAGGCTAAAGTGATTTCGACCAAGAAAGCCAGCGTCCCCTCAGAGCCGGCCAATAGCCGGCAAAGATTGAATGGTGAACCGTCTTGGTTAAAAGGAGCGCAGCTGGCCAGCGAATCGAGGGCGTAGCCGGTGTTGCGGCGATGGATCGACGGTCTTGGGAATTCGCGGGTGATTTCGTCGCGATTCTCTTGGTTGCCGAGCAGGTCGAAAAGTTGCTGGTAGGCCGCGGCCTCCAGAGTATTGCCGGCGCATTTCTCTCGTAATTCCGCCGCTGTTAAAGACCCGAATTCAGCGATCGAACCGTCGCTCAATACGGCACGTACCGAAATCAAGTGATCCCGGGTACTGCCGTAAATAACCGAGTTGGCGCCACAAGAATTGTTGCCAACCATCCCGCCGATCATTGCGCGGTTTTGAGTTGAAGTCTCCGGAGCGAAAAAGAGTTTATGAGGAGCAAGCGCAAGATTGAGCTCGTTGCGGATGACCCCAGGTTGAACTCGAACCTGACGTCGCTCCGGGTCGATCTCAAGGACGCGGTTTAAGTGGCGGGACACATCCACCACGATGCCAGGGCCGACCACTTGCCCGGCTAACGATGTGCCGGCGGTACGAGGGATCAATGAGGTTCGATTTTTGTGAGCGAACTTTATCAGTTTGCAGATGTCCGCTTCGTTCTTTGGCAGAGCGACAGCCTGCGGCATTTCACGATAGACAGAAGCGTCAGTCGCATACAGCGTTCGCATCAAATCATCGAAATAGAGCTCGCCGTCGAGTTCGGAGGCGAGCTGCTTCCAGTCGGGGGCTGGGGGCATAGGAGACGTAGCCACAGATTCGGAACGCCGGCAACGCCGAGAAGCAAGCAACGAGGAAACATCTGGAGGGGAGCCGCTTTATAAGGTTGCAGTTCTGTAGGCTGGCAGCAGGCGGCTCCCGCGAACGTCTGCAGATGTTGCCACCGCCCAGCGTATAAACCGTTCGGAGATGGCACATCAGGGGTAATTTCCGGGAGCCGCCTGCTTTCACATTCTTAGGTCAGGCTCGCGACACGAGGAATATGGCGAGGTTTTTCAGGCACGTTCCAAAGCGGCTCCCTTCCAGGTCGTTGTCTCGCAATCCGGTCAACCCATGATAGATTTAAAGCGAACCCCTCGAAAGCGATGACTAGGTTAGTGGGTTTAGTGGCCCTGTTCTGGCTGAGTCTTGTTCCGGCTCTAGCGGCGAATGAGACTGTTTCCTTAATTACCATTGATGGCGCGATTGGGCCTGCGACTGCTAGTTATGTCTCTCGCGCTATCGACGAAGCGGCGCATAACAATAGTCAGTGTCTGGTTATTCGGCTAAATACGCCGGGGGGGTTGCTGGATTCGATGGAAAAGATCGTGCAGAAATTGTTGGGATCGGCGGTTCCAGTGGTGGTCTATGTTTCTCCTACCGGAGGCACCGCGGCGAGCGCGGGTTGTTTCATTACGTTAGCGGCGGATATCGCTGCCATGGCGCCGGCTACCACGATCGGCGCAGCGCATCCGGTGTCGCTAGGATTGGGCGGCGGCCAGGATTCTAAGTCTGATCCGACGATGACGAAGAAAGTGGAGAACTTTGCAGTTAGTTATATCCAGGCCATTGCCGCCAAGCGGAGCCGGAATGTCGAATGGGCAGAAACCGCGGTGCGAGACAGTGCATCCATCACTGCAGAAAAAGCGCATGAACTGAAAGTGGTCGAGATTATC
>JAFAHI010000323.1 GCA_019237325.1 Verrucomicrobiota bacterium
GTTGCCGAAGACTTAAGCTGTTCGACCCGCTTCTCGCTTTCGTAAGTCTGCCGTTCAATCACGACCATGGACCGACTCAGTTTTTCGATCATCTCTGCGCGTCCCTTTTCTAGCTCGTCTTGCTTTCGACTGAGCTCTTCCAGGTCGCGTTTCTGTCGCTCGATTGCTTCCTGCTGGCGCTTCAGTTGCAGAAGCTGTTCTTGGGCGCGCTGAACCTTAGAATCAAGCTCATCCGGCGGGGGTGGGTCGCCGTTCGAGAGATCCAGGAACGGCTCTTTCGTACCTTCTGACATCTACTGATAATATCTGACAAATGCTCTTTCCGCGACTGGAAAACCTCTCTGTCAAGGATAATAAGAGCGTAGCGGCGCGCCGGCGTATGGGCGTATCGCCGTGCGCCACTCCCTAATCGTACTCGTCCTCGTCGTCCGTCCTCGTTCTCGAACTGGTGCTTTGATGTGGCGTCAATTCTGTGGACAGGTATCGACCTCGATTCTTGTCCCGAAGGGACCAAATGATGGTAGCGACTCGACTGAGCTCGCCGAAGCCTTGGCAGTTTACTGCCTGGAATAAGTCCAAGAAAAGCATCGTCCCGTAGGGAACGGTTTGATTGCTCGATCGGAAAGAACGTTTTGCATCCTTGAGCGGCGAGCATGCCAGTAGACCAACTCCGACCGCACCCTTCGGAACAACAAATTAATCGGACGCGTGTCCAATTTTCGAAGCCACATCATCCCACCCAATCGAGGATGAGGACGACGACGAGGACGATTACGACTCGCCGACGCGTGCCCCCTACAACAACTGAAAAATAAATCCCTTCAGATATTCAGTCTCGGGAAGATGCGGCAAGATCGGATGGTCGAGCGGTTGGGACAGAGATTTGACCCGGCGCACATGTCTTTTCGCGTCGACGCTGGCATCGACGACAATATCCGACAGGGCAGATTGGCTCATGTGATGCGAACAGGAAAAAGTGGCCAACAGACCCTGTGGGGCTAACAACTGAATCGCCCGCAAATGAATTTCTTTGTAGCCGCGCCGGGCGCTGTCCAACGTTTCCCGTGACCGAGTAAACGACGGCGGATCCAAGATGATCAAATCGTAGTTTTCCTGTTTGGCGACCTGTTCAGTGAGAAAATCGAAAACGTTCTTCGGGTGAACCGTCAACGAGACCTGGTTCAATCGTGCATTCGTCTCAATTCCGGCTGCCAGAGATTCACTGATCTCAACTGCCGTCACCGATTCCGCACCTTGTTTAGCGCATGCTATGGCAAAGGCGCCTTGGTTCGCAAAGCAATCCAGTACCCGTTTCCCGGCGGCCAGGAGAGCGACTTCTTGATAGTTATCGATCTGATCGAGGTAAAACCCGGTCTTTTGTCCGCTTAAAAGCTCTAACTCAAAATCCATCCCGGCGATGCTCATGTTCAGACGCTGCGGAACCTCACCTCTGAGGACGCCCGTTGTGAGTTCCATGCCCTCGGCTCGTCGCACCGTGGCATCGTTACGCTCAATAATTGAAGTGGGCGAGAACAGCGTTTCCAGGGCCTGAACGATCAGGTCTTTTCGTTGATCCATCGCGACGGTCAAGGTCTGGATCACTAAATTGCCACTATAGCGATCCACAATCAGCCCGGGGAGCCCGTCGCTCTCGCTCCAAACCAATCGCCCAGGGTCGCGATCCTGCGTCCATTGCCTGCGAACCTCATGGGCCTGCCGGATTCGTCGAATGAAAAATTCCAGATCAAGCTTTTCGCGGCGCCGGGAAAATCGACGCGCAACGATCTGTGAGCGGGGGTTAAAGATGGCGCTACCCAACATCCGGTCGCGCCCGTCCTTAAGGGAAATGACAGCCCCCGGCTCCGGGTCACCAAATACCTTTAGCACCTCAGTGTTAAACACCCAGTCATGCCCATGAAAAATTCGCGCCCGTGGCCGGACGACAATGCCTGCCATCGATTAAACTAATAGCCGCAAAAGAACACAAAGAACGCAAAAAATAGGAGTCAGGAGCCAGAATTCAGGATCAAGGAGGCGCCAGGTTCGAGCGTGTCCCGAACTGGAGGGGAGCCGCTTTGGCCCGTGACCACCTACCCGCGTAGTTCCGCCCAGCGCGTGTGCAACTGGAAACGGTGAAAGCAAGCGGCTCCCGGAAACTACCCAGCGTGATCCATTACCCATCGATTCTGGTCGGTCGGAGTAAATAAAACAGGAGAAGTCGAGAGAGCCGGCGAACCCCGAAACATTCCCGGGAGCCGCCCGCTTTGCACGCGATTTGGACGTGCAGAACGCCGCACGCGGATTTGCGCGAGGTCGACTCTTGCACGTTCCAAAGCGGCTCCCCTCCACATCCCGCGTCGCCGCGCCCTACGAAAACAACAATTCGTCTGCCGGCTCGATTACCCTTTGAAACTTCGGTTTCTCCGCGAGCTCAGGGTATTCGAATATCTTGCCCTCATAATTGCGAATCACGACTTTGTCTTGATCGTGGAACAAGACGTAATCGGGATTGATCGGGACTTTGCCGCCGCCGCCTGGGGCATCGATAACAAATTGTGGGATCGCATACCCCGTCGTGTAACCACGTAAAGCCTCGATAATATCGATTCCCGTGGCCACCGACGTCCGCAAATGCGACGAACCGTAGATCAAATCGCACTGATACAGGTAATAGGGGCGAACCCGGCACCTTAACAGTTTCTGTACCAGTGTCTTCATGACCTGAGGGTCATCATTAACCCCTTTTAAGAGGACGCTTTGGTTGCCAAGCGGAACCCCGTGGTTCGCCAATCGTTCCAGCGCGGCTTTAACCTCTGCAGTCAACTCGCGGGGATGATTGACGTGGACGCTCATCCAGAGTGGGTGAAACTGCTGCAACATCTGGCAAAACTCCTCCGTGATCCTCTGGGGAAGAAAAATCGGCACGCGAGTGCCGATCCGGAGAAACTCGATATGAGGAATCTCGCGAAGCCGGGTCAGGATGCCCTTCAGTTTGTCGTCCGAAAACAGCAGAGCATCTCCACCAGAGATCAAGACGTCACGCACTTCGGTATGTGAGCGCAGGTAGGAATAGATTTCCTCAAAGTCGGTGTGTAGCTCTTGTTCGCCAACTCCGCTGACCACGCGGCTGCGAGTGCAGTACCGGCAATAAGACGCGCAACGGTCTGTGACCAGAAAAAGCACTCGGTCGGGGTATCGATGTACCAATCCGCGGACCGGCATATGAGAGTCTTCGCCGCATGGGTCTGCCACTTCCCAAGGCGCACGCACGGACTCTTCGATTCTTGGAATTACTTGCCTTCGAATCGGGTCCTCCGGATCTTCCGGATCGATCAGGTTGAAAAAGTGCGGAGTAACAGCAAAGGCTAATTTCTTGCCGGCTAGCAGCACACCGGCACGCTCTTCCTTCGTCAGCTGGATTTTCGATTCGAGCGCTTCCAGAGTTGCCACTCGATTTTTGAGTTGCCACTTCCAGTCATTCCAAAGTTCGGCCGGAACATCTGGCCAGTAGCCGGGAGCGTGAGAAGTAAATTGCTGGTCGTTCGATACAACAATGGATTCGGTCATTTCTTGACTAATTGGTACAACTCTAGAGTCCACTGGGTTCTTGTCAATTAAGCCTGCGCCTCCGGGGAAAGCGCCTGCTTTTCCCGAAGGCGCAGGCTACATGATTTTTTCGTACGAAAAATCGGTTCCGGTTGCAGGACCCATAGAACCCTAGAGACAGTTGCTCCCTAAACTCATTCCGAACTCGGCATTCATCCTCAATTCAGCAGAGGGACGAGCCGGCGTAAGCGGCTCATCCCTCTGCCATAGCCGGCATCGCTGACAAATGCTATTACGCATTTGTCAGCGATGCCGGCTAGTGCGATCGGTTCTACTGGCGCGCTGAGACCAACTACCGCGTTCTTGCTGTGTAAAGATGAATTTAGCCATATGAACGTCGCTCGGGTTTTCACGGTGGGTTTCGGTATCGCGAGTGTCGGGTTGCTCCTTGATACGTCGGCTGTTTGCGAGAGCGCAGGAACCAGCGGCCTCGATCTGGTTCATCAGTTAAACGACGCGCTTGAGTCGGTATATGATCACGTTGCTCCCGCCGTTGTCGTGATTGACATCAGCAAGAACGCTAACCCGAGCAACGGAAACAACCCATTCGAAGGCTTCGATTTCTTCCACGGCCCCCAAGGTGACGAAGGGGGTGACCAACCCGATCAAAGTGAAGGCTCCGGTTTTATCGTACGTTCTGACGGTTACATCCTAACCAACAACCATGTTATCGAAGGCGCGGATAAGATTCAGGTAAAACTGAAAGACGGACGGGTTTTAACGGCTCGATTGATTGGAGCCGACGATCGGACGGATGTTGCCGTCATCAAGATTGAAGGGGCGAACCTGCCGGTTGTGGATGTCGCGGATAGCGATCTGGTCAAGGTAGGGCAACTGGTTTGTGCAATCGGCACACCGTACAAGTTTGAATACACTTTCACTACCGGAGTGGTTAGCGCGAAGGGTCGCAATGAGCTGTTAGCCGACAAGTACGAGGACTACATTCAGACGGATGCGGCGATAAACCCGGGTAACAGCGGAGGTCCGTTGTGCGACATCGACGGTAAAGTGATCGGCATGAATACGCTGATCCATGGGCTGAATCGCGGCCTCGGATTTGCCATCTCCAGCAATCTTTTCAAGCAAGTTAGCGATCAGCTTATTTCGACCGGAAAGATAGTCAGACCCTGGCTAGGCATCATCATTGAATCGCTAAGTGGCGACAACCGAGGCGACCTCTTCAAAGGTGTGGACAAAGGGGTTGTCATCCGAACGGTTCAAGCCGACACCCCGGCTGCCAAAAGCGATCTTCGGCCTGCCGATGTGATCACCGAGGTGGATGGCGT
>JAFAHI010000456.1 GCA_019237325.1 Verrucomicrobiota bacterium
GGTATGATCGCGCTGCGCCGGCGGCATCCAAACCTTACGAACAACGGTTTCTATTCCGGTAAGCCAGTACCTGGCCGGAAAGTTCCGGATATCGCCTGGCATGGGGTCAGACTTAACGAGCCGGCTTGGCACGACGGTAATAGCCAATTCCTGGCTTTTACCATCGCCGGTTTGACAGAAGCCGAGCCCGATCTACACATGATCTTCAACCTCGCCGATGCGCCGGTTGACGCGCCACTTCCTTCGGTACCAGGCCGAGAGTGGTATCCGGTTGTCGATACGGCCGATATGGCGAGCACCGGCATTCTTCCACGACAGGACCAGCGACCGGTTCTGGCGTCGGTGCGGCAAGTGGACCCACGCTCAGTGGTGATTTTTGAAGGCCGGGCTGCCGGTGTTTGAACGAATTTTAAGAAATGCGAGCCACCGACTGTACCGGTTCTTCGGCAGAAGCCATTCCTCCCAAACCACGTTTCCTCGCGTTTCTAGGGAGACAGCTGGGCGAGGTTTTGCCGCCGACGTTATTCTTTGCTGTGGGCTTCAATGTGATTGTCCTCACCACTCAGCTCATTCTCGCGGACTATTTGATCCATTTCGCCAACTTCATGGTCGTGACTTTCTCTGCACTGATAGTTGGGAAAGCCGTTCTAGTGGCTAACCATTTACCGTTCTTTCGACGGTTCGATACCGCTCCGATTGTTCAGCCGATCCTATTTAAGACCATCATCTACTGCCTCGTTGTACTGGTGGTAAGGATTATCGAAAAGTTAGTAAAATATTGGCTGTCAGGCGGAACCGTTGATGGGATTCCCGACTATGTCGCGAACCACTTTTCTTGGAACCGCTTTATTGCGATTCAAATTTGGGTATTCGTACTGTTTCTGATTTATACGATAGCGGCGGAGCTAAATTCACTGTTTGGTAACGGCGAGCTCCTCAAAATAGTTTTCTCTAGGCGATCGTCAGAGCTGAAACTCAGTCGACGGCAACGGGTCCGAACGCTGGTGAAGCTAAGCAGGCTAACCGAGAATCATTCGCTCGATGAACTGGAGGACCGGAACACACCGGTACATCACGAGATGATCGACTTGATCACGAAGTTAGCTGCTCGGAAGAGGCCGACTGAGAGGCGGAGGAACCGGTCTTGAGGGACATGTTGAGCTTTTGCCGCGAAGCGGCTAGGCGCTAAGATAAGACACAGACAGGGATAGCCGCGAAAGAACGCAAAGATCGCAAAAAATGAATAGCCGCAAAAAGGCACAAAAAGCGCAAAAAAACACGGAAAATTTAGGGGTCAAATTCTAGGTAACCGCGATTATCCGCCCAAGGCTTGCATCGAATTTCTGCCCACTTTAGCAGCTTCCTATCTCGCTCTTTTTTGCGATCTTTGCGCTCTTTTGCGGCTATTCCCGTTCCGTAGCCCAGCGCTGACATAATCTCATCCTGCCTTTTTTTTGCGCTTTTTGTGCCTTTTTGCGGCCATTCCCGTCTTATCTTAGCGCCTATGGGCTAAAGCCCTGGGCTGTTTTGTTGTATAGCCACTTCGTGGCAAAGTCCGACGATCCTCCTTCGGGATAAGTCCGACATCACCCTCAGGATGCGCGCCTTCGCCAAACCCGGCGCAGAGTGTACGTTTGGGGTTCGCCGGCGACTTTGAGCGTACCATTCAGGGTGAGCGTCTTCCCTCCATCGGCCAACTGGCGAACGATAATCAGTTGCGCATCGCGTGAATCTTTTGTGCGAAAATCAATAGCGGAGTTGAGCTGGGTGCCGTTACCGGCCCAGAACGTGCGGATCGTATATCGCCCGGTGCGACTATCTTCTTTGGTCTCAGGCCGGTGGCGAATTCGCCTGAAGCTCATCCGAATGACAAATGACAAATTACAAATGACAGATTGGCGCTCGCGCCGACGATAAAGTCCTGCAGGTAGCGAGGCGCTCTCAATTTGTCATCTGTCAGTTGTCATGGGATGAGCTTCAGGCGAATCCTGGGTCATTTCTCGGTTGTGCCTGCCGTAGTTGGAGTCGCCGTTTCGATTGGGGGAGCGCCGATGGCCTTCTTTTCCTTTCGGCCACTGAATTTCTCAACCAGATAGAACATCGCTGGAATGACAAATATCGCGATGAATGAGGCGGCTAACATACCACCGATCACGGCTGTCCCGATGACTTGCCGCGAGACTGCTCCCGCGCCTTCAGCAAGCCAGAGTGGGACGCAACCCAAAATAAACGCGAAGGAAGTCATCAGAATTGGGCGCAGGCGTAGCCGGGCGCCTTCCAAGGCGGCATCAACGAGCGGTCTGCCTTTTTCGAGTTCCGCCCGCGCGAATTCAACGATCAAAATAGCGTTTTTTGCCGCCAACCCGATTAACATTACTAATCCGATTTGCGCATAAACGTTGTTGTCCAGTGCTCTCCAGGACAGCGTCACAAATGCTCCAAAGACCGCAATCGGCGTGCAAATCAGGACACTGATGGGCAAGGCCCAGCTTTCGTATTGAGCGGCCAGGATCAAAAAAACGAATAGCAGTGAGAGCCCAAAGATCACAGTCGGCGACACACCTTGTTGTGCGACTTTCTCTTGATACGACATGCCCAGGTAATCGTACCCCATGGTTTTGGGCATCTTGCTGGCAAAAACTTCCTCCAGCGCTTTCATTGCCTGCAACGAAGTAAATCCTGGTTTAGCGGTTACGTTCAGTTGGGTGCATCGATACAAGTTGTAGCGCTGGGTGAACTCCGGCCCATAGGCTGGTTCCATGCTAACAAAGGCGGACATCGGGACCGGATCACCCTTCGTGTTCTTCACGAAGAATTGTCCGATATTCTCCGCATCGGTTCGATAGGTTCCTTCTGCCTGTACGTATACCTGCCATTGCCGGCCGAAACGGTTGAAATAGTTCACAAACAACCCACCCATGAAGGTCTGGAGAGTCTTATACACATTCGATAGATCGACTCCTTGCTTCAATACTTTGTCCCGATCGACCTTCGCATAGACCTGCGGTACCGCGGGAATAAAGGTCGTGGTGATTCTGGCGATCTCGGGACGTTTGGCGGCCTCTTCCATGAAGATTTTCGTTTGCTGGGCTAAGTAAGGGACATCTTGCCCGGACCGATCTTCCAGCATGAACGTCACCCCACCGGAAGTGCCGATGCCCGGAATCGCCGGCGGCGGAAACACGAAGGCACGTCCTTCGACTAACCCCGTCAAAGCTCGATTCGCCGAGCTGATGATATGGCCAATGTGTTCTTCCTCACTCTTG
>JAFAHI010000741.1 GCA_019237325.1 Verrucomicrobiota bacterium
TCTTATTGCACTCACCGTATCTGCAAGGTGAACCCGCAAAAAGACCACACATTCTTGTGTAAGTGCCATGGCTCAACATTTACTGAGGAAGGCAAAGTGACAGAGGGCCCGGCCAAGCGCGATCTGCCCATGCTTCCTCTGAACACCAGTAGCAACGGACATCTACTCGTTGACATCTCCGCTAGATGATGGTCGCGCGACCTTCACTGATTTAACGGAATAACCTCAATGGATTTAACCTGCCGTATCCAGCGCGCAGGATGGCTATCCCCGGGAACTACCACTCGAAACGGCGCTGCGTTGTCAGGCAATGGCTGTCCGTCCTGGTGATCAGCAAGAATGATTAAGCGATCGCTAAATCCGGGATCGAATTCAGCCAAAGCGAAAACCACGGTGTAATTATCGTTAGCGGTTATTCGCACCACGAGACTAAGCGCCTTGCCACGCAACGCCTCTCCGAAGGGAGCTCCTACCAATCCCAGGATATCCCGAACGAGCACACCGGAGTACCGATGTTTGGTCTGGTGGTCCGAAGCGTCGACTTCCGTGACCGGCAGTTTCGCCAGTTCACTGGCATCGAGAGACACCTTTTATCTTGATAGCTTACTTGCAGCGTGGCCGCCGCCAGAGCCGAGTGAACCCAAACCAGAGCCAGTAAAGTCAGCGTCCATGTTTTCATGATTCCCGCTGATCTTACTCGATCCTTGGCGCAGTCGCATCCGCGCCTCCCAAGTGGGTAACCACCCATTCGGCCTCGCAAGCGAGGCAGCGCTCCGCGCGTGCCGCGGCTTTCACCTTTCACCTTTCACTTCTCACTAAAAACTTGCCTCTCCCCCTAAACCGGTTGTGCTTAAGCGCCATGACAACCACCGGCACCAAGATCATCGAGGCGCGCGGAGTCGCGAAACGTTTTGGTGACGTGGTTGCCCTGCAGCGCTGCGATCTGGAGGTTCGAGAAGGTGAGTGCCTCGGTTTACTCGGCCCAAACGGTGCCGGCAAATCGACCTTTATTGGTTGTCTATATGGGGTGGTTGAGCGAACCGGCGGCGAACTTTCTATATTCGGCATCGACCCGGCCAAGAATGCGCGAGCGATCAAGGCGCGAATCGGGATTGTGCCGCAGGAGAACGCGTTGGACGAGGCGTTAACTGTTTTCGAAAATATGCAACTCTACGCTCGGTTTGTAGGGCTCGGCCGAAAGACCGCCGCGAAGCGGATTGATGAATTACTAACCCACATGGCGCTTGAGCATAAGCGTAATGCTCCTATCCGATCGCTCTCGGGCGGAATGAAACGGCGTTTGGCTTTCGTTCGTGCACTATTGGTAGACCCCGAGCTGCTAATTCTCGACGAGCCCACCACCGGATTGGATCCAACGGTCAGACACCTGATCTGGGAACGCGTCCTCGGTTATCGCGAGGCGGGTAAGACTGTCTTGGTAACCACGCACTATATGCATGAAGCAGAGCTGCTCTGTAACCGCATCGTTATCCTGGACAACGGTCATGTGATCTCGATGGGGTCTCCTCGCGAATTAATCGATGAACATGCGCCTGGTTTTGTTGGCTACTTCCCCTTGGAAACCGAAAAACGGCTTCGTTCCTACATTTCCCCTGATTGGACGACGTTCGAACAAGGTCGTCAGTTCTGTATTCGGACGCCGAATTTCGAGGATTTGACTGAACTACAACAGGTAACCGGTATTAACGCGGTCCAATTGCGTCCCTCTAGCCTGGAAGATGTTTATTTGAAATTGACCGGTCACGGCTTGGACGAGAACGAATGAAGAAGATAGGAGTTCAGGAGTTGCAGGAGTTCAGGAGCCCGCTAACGAAAGTGCTGAGGGATCTTGCACGCAGCCAACAGAAGTCAGTTTTGCTTGCCTTTTTCCTGCCGGTACCATCCTGAACTCCTGAACTCCTGAACTCCTGAACTCCTGAACTCCTGAACTCCTGAACTCCTGAACTCCTGAACTCCTGAACTCCTGAACTCCTGAACTCCTTAACTCCTGAACTCCTGACTTCGCTACCGACAGAGCTCTCGTCT
>JAFAHI010000231.1 GCA_019237325.1 Verrucomicrobiota bacterium
ATTAATGTGATCCTCGCTGTTAGTTTGAACCTGGTAAACGGTTACACCGGACAATTTTCTTTGGGTCATGCCGGGTTTATGGCGGTGGGCGCTTACGCTGCCGGGAGTTGGACCGTTCATCTGGGTCCAGTCCTGACCAACTTTTTAGCGGGATCAAACGGCATTCTGACTTTCGTGCTAAAACCGTTTCCATTTTTGCAGTCGTTTGCCCTTCCAACCGTGGTTGCAAACAATCTGGACTTGTTAATTGCGACTTTGTTTGGCGGTTTTCTGGCCGCCCTGGCTGGGCTGGCAGTCGGTATCCCGTCGCTGAGGTTGCGAGGTGACTATCTCGCTATTGTGACGCTCGGGTTCGGAGAGATCATTCGCACGCTCATTCTGAATATTGATTTTCTGGGTGCTGCTCGCGGCATGAGCGTACCGGGGACTTATACCAACGCGTTTTGGACGTTTGGCATTGCCGCCGTCGCCGTCTATATCGTCCTGGGTTTAGTAAATTCCACTTACGGCCGTGGTTTTCTGACCGTCCGCGACGATGAAGTGGCTGCTGAAGCCATGGGGATCAATACCACGAAATATAAAGTGATCGCGTTTGTGGTTGGCGCCTTTTTCGCTGGCACTGCCGGCTCGTTGTTTGCTCATTACACCGGGTTTTTGACTCCGGAGGGGTTCAACTTTTTTAAGTCGGTTGATGTGGTCGTGATGGTCATTCTGGGCGGCATGGGCAGCACTGTCGGAGTTATACTGGCGGCCACTCTGCTGACCATCTTGCCGGAAGTATTGCGCGCATTGGCACACACGGACTTCGTGCCCGCCTTCCAGAAAGCAGTCGAGGGCGTGATCCCAATCCATTTGCCACCATTACAAGGGCTTTTAGAGAATCGTTTGATCCTTTATTCGCTCCTCCTGATCATCATGATGCTAACTCGGCCGCAGGGCCTATTCGGCGATATAGCCGGTAGCCGGAAACGAGTTGCTTCATCTGCTTCCAAGCAACCAGTGGCTTCATCTGCTTCAAAGTAATGGATGCCTTACTGAAAGTTGATCACTGCACCATCCGGTTTGGCGGGCTCACCGCGGTATCGAACCTCAATATGTCGATCGGGAACCGTGAGTTGGTGGGCTTAATCGGGCCGAACGGCGCGGGTAAGACCACGGTGTTCAATATGATCACCGGTGTCTATCAACCGACAGAGGGAGCAATTTTTCTCAATGGCGAACGTTTGAACGGGTTGAAGCCTTTCAATATCACGGCCAAAGGAATCGCCAGGACGTTTCAGAATATCCGTCTTTTCGTCTCCTTGACCGTGTTCGACAATGTGCGGGCCGCTTTTAACCTACGCTTGAGGCATGGCCCGCTTCATGCCCTGACTCGAGGTTCCAAATTCAAACAGGAAGAGGCCGATATAGGAGAGCAGGCGATGGATTTATTGAAGATCTTTAATCTGGACCGATTTCGGGATGTGATGTGTAAGAGCCTTCCCTATGGCGACCAACGTCGCTTGGAAATAGTCCGAGCTCTGGCCACCAAACCGCGGCTGTTATTGCTAGATGAGCCCGCTGCCGGGATGAATCCGACCGAGAAAGTCGCTCTGATGACTCTGATCGAATTTATCCAGGAGAAGTTCGACATCTCGGTGCTGCTGGTCGAACACGATATGCGGGTCGTAATGGGCATCTGCAAAAGGATCTACGTTTTGGATTATGGGATAACTATCGCCGAAGGCCCCCCCGACGAGATCCGCCGCGACCCTAAAGTGATTCAGGCCTACTTGGGAGAATAATCGATAAACGCCGAGACCAAATTAACCGCGAATGCACGCGAATGGACACAAAGAATTCAACCGCAGATGGACGCAGATTTACGCAGATAGAGTTTTAGTAAAAACGAGGTCCGATGCCTCTAGAGAATTATCTGCGTATATCTGCGTTCATCTTTGGTTCGTCTCTCTTTTGTTCGCGTCCATTCGTGGTTCTCAATTCGCGTCCATTCGCGGTTATGTTAGAAGTTAGCAATCTCGAAGTTGCCTACGGATCGATTACCGCCCTTCACTCGATCAGTGTGCGGGTCGAGAAGGGCAAGATTGTCACGCTTATTGGGAGTAACGGGGCCGGCAAGTCGACTACTTTGCGTACGGTATCCGGTTTATTGAAGGCCAAGAGCGGAAAGATTCAAATAGAGGGGAAGGACATCACCAACCTAGCCCCACATCTCATCGTCGGGCTCGGTATTACTCAGGTCCCGGAAGGACGGATGATTTTTCCTAACCTGACGGTTGTAGAAAACCTTCAGATGGGTGCCTATCGCCGGAAGAGCAATGGAGAACTGAAGAGCGATTACGAGTACGTTTATTCGATCTTTCCCCGGTTGAAAGAGCGGGAGAAACAAATCGCGGGAACCTTGAGTGGCGGCGAACAGCAAATGCTGGCGATCGGCCGCGCCTTAATGAGTAAACCGGCGTATTTGATGTTGGACGAACCGTCGCTGGGAATAGCGCCGCTCCTGGTCCGGACGATCTTTGAAAAGATCGTGGAGATCAATCGCCAACTGGGCATCACCATTCTCTTGGTCGAACAGAACGCAAATCTGGCGCTCGAGATCTCGGATTATGGGTACGTGCTGGAGACGGGCCGCGTAATCCTGGAAGACAAATCCGAAAGCCTGCGGGTCAACGCCCTGGTCAGGGAATCGTATCTCGGCGGGGCGTGAATGCGTATGGGCGTGTGCGCGTGACGGCGTATCGGCTGGGGAGCGCTGGGGCGATGGCAGGGGTCTTGGAGCGTGGCACGCAGTGCCGCGTTTACGGATGGGACTTATAGGACACATGGGACTTATGGGGTCGGGTCCTATAGGTCCCATTCGGGAGCGTGGTATGGCGCTCCTCGATTTCCAAGAACCGCACCATCCATCACAGGGCGCCTCTGATTCTTCTTGATTATAAAAGCTAGAAAATGCGAATCTACCACGAGCGTTCACGGAACTGAATTAAGTCTCCCTCCAATTACAAAAGGATTTGTAGCTATGTCCTCCTTAATCCCGGGATTCCGGCTTATGCTTTGTTCTGGCGCGTCCCTTTGCTGCGGCGCGTTTTCATTTCTCTGGCGACAGATTACCCAGTTCTTTCGCGTGGCGGCGCTCGGCTTGGCCTGGCTCCCGGCCGCGGCTGCAACCGCGAACACCCAGCATACGATCACCTTCGATCACTACTCGCTGATGATCGACGGCAACCGAGTATTCATCTACTCGGGTGAATTTCATCCGTTTCGATTACCAAGCCCAGATCTCTGGCTTGACGTGTTCCAGAAAATGAAAGCCGGCGGATTCAACACGATCTGCTGCTATTTCGACTGGGATTATCATTCACCAAAGAGCGGGACTTACGATTTTACGGGGATTCGAGACTTGGATCGCTTCCTTAGTCTCGCGAGTGAAGCCGGGTTATACGTTATCGTCCGTCCTGGGCCATATATTAATGCGGAGACTGATAGTGGCGGGTTTCCGGGATGGTTAACGACGATCCAGGGTAGGGCAAGATCGACGGCTCAGGATTACCTCGCGGCTGCCTGCCAATGGCTGAGCCAAGTCGATCCGATTATTGCTCGTCATCAGCTAACGAACGGAACCGGAAGTATCATCGCATGCCAGGTCGAGAACGAGTTTTACGACAGCTCGTCGGTCGGGCAGCAGTACATGCAAGATCTCGAGAATAAGATGAGAGCAGATGGTATCCAGGTACCACTTACAGGAAACCATAATGCGACCTTTACGGCCGGGTTAGGCGCAACGGACATTGCGGGGTTCGACATCTATCCGCAAGGATTTGACGCCTCTAATCCGACTCAGTGGAATCCCGTCCCGGAATGGTTGGAAGCGTCCCACGATGCACTGCCGTCAAACGAACCGCTTTACCTACCGGAGTTTCAGGGTGGTTCTTTCGATCCGTGGGCCGGCGCTGGCTATCCTAACTGTTACATCTTGACGGGGCCGGACTTCGAAAATGTTTTCTATAAGTCGCTCATCGCTCAGGGAGCGACGATGATCAGTTATTACATGACTTATGGCGGCACGAGTTGGGGATGGCTTCCTTACCCAGGGGTCTACTCTTCTTATGATTACGGCTCCGCCATTAATGAGGCGCGCCAACTTACCGGCAAGTATGGCGAACAAAAGCTGATTGGATCATTTACCCGGGCCGTCAGTTCATTGGCAAAAACGGTCCCGACTTCGCCCAATCCGCCGACCGATTCGAATCTGACGCTGACGGAGCGATTCGATCCGGACGATCAAACCGAGATCTATCTGCTGGCGCACAGCGACACGACTTCATCCACCGTCGAGCAGAGTCATATTACGGTCGATCTATCACCCAGAACCGGGTTCACTTATGACGATACGTCTTCAGCGTTGGTGTACCAGGGTAGCTGGACGCACGCCTCCAACCAAAGCTGGACCGTCGGTGATTATAAAGGCACGGAGTCGTTCAGTGATACGGCGGGAGACAGCGTTTCTGTGACTTTTAGCGGCACGGCAATCCGCTTCATCACTCCAAAAGATTCGAATCATGGCATTGCCGATATTTACCTGGACGGCACATTGGTGGATTCGGTCGACACGTACGCACCGACCAAATTGTATCAGGTGGTTCTTTATGACGTGTACGGGCTGCCCGCCGGTACGCATGTACTGAAGATTGCGGTGAGTGGACGCCAAAATCCGGCTTCGCAAGGTACGTTCGTCGCCGTCGACGCGATTGATCTACCTCCTGGTAACTCGACTAATTTTTATCCCAGTGTGCCTCAGCAACCTGGCACTGCTATCACAGTCAACGGCCGCGATGCGAAGTTGCTGCTAGCGAATTATCAATTCGGCGCTCAACGCCTCGTTTACTCGACTTCTCAATTGATGACGAGCGGCAGCGATAACAATGCGGATTTTGCCGTTCTGTATGATAACCAAGGAAATAACGGCGAGACGGTGTTGCGCTACACTAGCCAGCCTACCGTGCGAGTGCTTCAGGGCACGGTCACCACAGCCTGGGATTCTGCCAAGGGAGATCTCAGGCTGAACTATGTTCACAACGGGTTGGCCCGCGTGCTGGTTCAAACCGGCTCCGGAAGCCTCTTGTTAATCTTAGCCGACACCGCAACCGCTGAGCAGCTTTGGCCCCTGCAAGTCCAAGGGCATGCGGTCTTGGTGAGTGGACCGTACCTGATTCGTTCCGCGCAGATGGCTGGTGATACCCTACTGTTGACCGGCGATACCAGCGGGCCAACGCAGCTGTCCGTACTGTTCCCGCAATCCGTCAAACCGGTCTGGCAGGGATCGCTCAGCGGTCCTCCCCAAGTCAGCCTTCCCGCTCTCACGCATTGGAAATTCCAATTCGAATCTCCAGAACGAAATCCGGTATTTGACGATTCCAGCTGGACGGCCGCCAATCATACCACCACCAGCAATCCGAATCCTCCTGGCAGCCTGCCGGTCTTGTACGAAGATGATTATGGCTTTCACCATGGAGATGTCTGGTATCGCGGGCATTTTGTTGCTACCGGAAATGAAACCGGGATTACCATTGATGGAGAGGGCGGCGGAAATAGCCTGTATTCAGTTTGGCTGAACGGCGCCCTTCTTGGCACTCCGGCAAGTGGTTCCAACAATTTCGCGTTCCCGGCAGGAGTTCTGCAGTCCGGCCACGATAACGTCGTATCCGTTCTGGTGATGAATATGGGCCATGACGAGGATTACTCGTCTAACGACAGTTACAAATCTCCTCGCGGGATTCGAACCGCGACTCTGCTCGGTGCGAACCCAGCGATCCAATGGAAGATCCAAGGCAGCATTGGGGGCGAGACTCTGGTCGATCCAGTTCGTGGGCCAATGAATATCGGCGGTCTTTATGGCGAACGGCACGGTTGGTTCTTGCCCGGCTACCCTGATCAGAATTGGCGTAAGGTGTCATTGCCCGACGGCTGGAGTACGGCCGGATTGCCGCCGGGAATCGGGTGGTATCGGACGGAGTTCAGTCTCCAATTGCCGGCCAACACGGACGTGCCGATTGGTGTGCAGATCAATGACGATCCAAGCCGGCACTATCGAGCGCTGATCTTCTTAAATGGGTGGATGCTAGGCATCTACATTAACGATCTGGGACCACAGCACATTTTCTCTTTGCCGAATGGGATCTTAAATCCGAACGGACTGAACACTCTGGCGATCGCAGTTTGGGGTGAAGACGCCAGCGCCGGACTCGGTTCTGTGAGCTTGTATCAATATGGCGCTTATGCCGGCGGGATTCCTGTGATTCCGGTTAGTTCTCCGGGTTGGAGCGGGACCTGGGGAGCGCCGGGACTATCGAACAACTTGGCGATTAGCTTGAGCTCCAACCTTCCAGTTAGCATCGGCGGACAGACTGCCAAAATAGCTGGTACGGTCACCAACGCAGGAAGCTCGGCGGTTCAATCGGTCAAGGTCGCATTAAACGCCCCCTCTGGCTGGACAGTCACTCCCAGCAGCCCAATTGAATTCCCAGCGATTCCACCGGGCACGTCGGTCTCGGTGAATTGGTCCGTTGAGATACCGTCCGGATTAACTCCCGGTCAGTATCAACTGGCGGCGATTACGAGCTATACGGAGAGGGGAACGTCCAACAGCACCGCTGGTACGGTCGCATTGCAGGTGCCCTATCCCAATCTGGCGGCGGCTTTCGATAACGCCGGGGTCACCAGCAATTCAAATACAAATCCGTCGCCTGGCTTTCTCGGCTTCGATGGGATCGGCACGACTTATTCCGCAGAAGGGTTAACCGCGCCGGGTTTATCGCCCGGCGCCACGGTTCAAGTTGGCGGGGTCACTTTAACCTGGCCGGATGTGCAGCCGGCCCAACCTGATAATGTTTTGGCGGATGGACAAGCCTTCCTGATCTCCGGTCAATCAAGCCAGCTTGGCTTTTTGTTGGCGTCGAATAATGCATCCCTCGCTGGCACGGGGACCATGTATTACACAGACGGGTCAAGCGCGTCGTTTGAACTGGTTGCCGGTAACTTTTGGTATCAATCAGGGCAAAATGGCAACCCGGTTGAGACGCAAGTCGCAGCCGTTAACTATGCTAATTATCCAACAGGTTCTTCCGGCCACACCGTTTATGTTTTCGGTGTCACGGTGCCGACCGATTCATCTAAGACCGTCCAAGCGGTAGTGTTGCCAAAAGTGCGCGGATCGGTAGCAGGTTATCAGGGGGCCATGCATATTTTTGCCGTGGGGCATTAGCGGGGCACGCTGGGGTGATGGGTGGGGTTTCTGGGCGGGCGGTGCCCAGTACCGTGTTCACGGATAGGACCTATGGGACTCATAGAACTTATGGGTTGGGACTCATTGTCCTATAAGTCCCATGGGTCCTATAGGTCCCATCCGTGAACACGGTACTCAGTGTCGCGCTTTTGGAAAGCATACCATGATCACGGCGCGTCCTCCCACGCTCCACTGGCTTCCCGCTCCTCGCTCCTCTATCGTAGAGCATGGCCCGTGAGTACCTGCTCAAGCATCTGCCTTCCGTTACCAGCAGTAGCATCGATTACCGCGCGGAGCTGAACG
>JAFAHI010000309.1 GCA_019237325.1 Verrucomicrobiota bacterium
TGGGCGATGTAGAAACAGCGCGGCGCTATTATCTGGCGTCGATAGCGGCGGACAACGAGCATAACTTTCGCGGACTGAAGAGCCTTACCGAGACTTACTACAAGTGAGAAATACCTTTAGTCTGGTAGCTTGGTGTAAGTCGATTCGGGGCATCGGCGCGATCCTTGCTGTACTAACTAGTGGTTTGCTCCTCGGCTATTATGCCTGGTTGGTTTTGGCAACGCCAGGGTCTCCAACCTACCGTCTGGATTTTAAAAATGCTCGGTGGATCGGAGCTTATGAAAATGGCGCCAATGCCTACTTTCGTAAGAAGATCTTTATCAGTGATCCAGTGATACAGGCCTGGCTTCAAGTAGCGGGGTCGGACAATTTTCGGATCTATGTTAACAATATCGCGATCAATAATCCCGATCCGACATTGAGCAGTCCCGGTTTTACGGCTAGCAATGTGGCGGCGAATCCGACCGTTCTTCTCGATATTTCACGATATTTGGTCGTCGGTACTAATGTCATTGCGATTAACGTCTTGCGCGATACCTATCCCGGCTACGCGAAAGTGCTGGTCCGGGGCGAGATCCGCCAGGAATCCGCTCGTCATGAGATCATTTCGGATGGATCGTGGAAGGCAGTCAGCACTTTGGGCTTTCTGCAAAATTTGCTTTCCTGGACCGATCCGCTGCAGGATGACAATCTATGGCCTAACGCGAAGCTGCTAGGAACCCAGGCGGACCATCAGAATCTGAATCAACCCGTGGTGGTCCCGCCGGAATTATTTCAGTCAGCCCTTCCTGGTTTATGGATCGCAGACCCTCAGTCGAAGGGTAACCAGATTAACTTCACAAAAGATTTTGATTTGGTGCCGGGGGACAAACAGACCTGGTTGCAGGTCGCGGCCAATGGCAGTTACAGCGTCATATTGAATGGCCACTGGTTGGAAGACTATGTTCCGGTGTCTACCGTGGGGCCGTATAGTCCGGCCCCGATCTCTTTTCAGTTTGTTTGGTTGCAGCCTTGGCTGCGTGCGAAGGGCAATGAGCTGACAGTTCGAGTGCAGTCACTGGACAGCGCTCCGGTCTTGATCGGCCAAATCTCTTTCTTGTCGGCCAGGAACGAAATATTAGCGTCCCTCAAAACAGATGGGAGCTGGTCCGCATCCGATGTTATGCATCAAGCGGGCCAGGGCCAGCTGCGTAGTGTCCAGACCATGCGGGAGATTCAGTACGCCGGGGACCGCTGGGGTGTGCCGCCGGAATCTCCACTGACTGGATCGCTATCGACCACCGAAACTACCTATCGAACGTTGCAGGGCATTCTGGTGCTGGCCATCGTTGTCGTTGGGATCTGCGGGTTATGGCTTCTGTCGGCTTGGCTGTTAGCTCTCAGGTGGGACTATCGGATGGGTGACGCGCTTTGCTTTGACGCGGTTTTGCATACGCCGCTGCTGTTCTTGGTGCCTCTGTTACTGCTCTTACGGTTTGACGTTCGTCTGCGCCCGGAGAGCCCGATGCAGCCCCAGTTTTTGTTCGGCATGATCGGTTTGATCATCGTCTTAAGGCTCCTGGCCTGGTGTCTTCCTCTGCCTCGAAAGATTGGCGGGCCCAGGCAAAGCCATGGGATAGCAAATTGGTTAGTCAAACACTGGTTTGGGATCGCCCTGGGATTGGTCGTGATATTGTCGTTTTACCTGCGGGTGATCGGGATCAATGCGTTTCCTCTGCATCACGATGATATTTTCATCACGAACTGCGCCCGCGGCATTTTTCAGAAAGGATACCCGGGTCTCAACTATGGGGGCGTACCGCTTCGACTAACTACCTACGAATTGGTGCCGTATCCAATCGCTTTAGTTACCATTTTTCTCGGTTGGAGTGACTGGGCGCTGCGTATACCTACGTTGGTGTTTGGCACGCTGACGACGTTGGTGTTGGGTCGTATGGCGAGACGGTTGTTCGATCGTCGAGTTGGTTTACTTGCGGCATTGCTGCATGCCTGCAATCCTTGGAATGTCTATTGGGCGCTTCACTGTTTTCACCCGTCGCAGGCTCAGTTTTTCGCCTTA
>JAFAHI010000412.1 GCA_019237325.1 Verrucomicrobiota bacterium
AATTCTTGAGCAGAAAGCGGAGTGATGAGCAGAGCGCCGCGGATAATAATTTTCGTTGGCCAGTAAGCTGGGTTCTCAAGCTATTTTTGTTTAGGCTTGCACAAACTGCTTTCGGTAAGCAGCAACGCAGTCTTCAATGACCCGCAACGCCGCTTCGGCTAGAAGAATGTCTTCGACAACGACCGCTTTATCCTCCAGGGCCTTGTAATCTTCAAAAAAACGCCTCAGCACAGCGAGTTTGTGCGGGGGGAGGTCCTGCGCCTGTTTATAACTATCGAATTCGGGATCACCCACAGGAACAGCAAGAACTTTATCATCACTTTGTCGCTGATCGTTAATACGGATTAAACCCGATTGGGCGAGCAATAACGAGCGTAAGTGGAACGATTGAGGAGGAACCGACAACCAGCACATCCACTGGATCGCCATCTTCCGATAGTGTTTGGGGAATAAAGCCATAGTTTGCCGGGTAATGGACTGCCGAGTAGAGGACGCGGTCCAACTTCAGTAAGCCCGACTTTTTATCCAACTCGTATTTATTCGAGCTGCCCATCGGGATCTCGATGATCACATTGAAGCGCTTCGGCACATCCTCTCCGGGCTCTACTATATGCCACGGATTGTTCGCGTTTCCGCAATTCCCTGGAGTTAGTTTTTGCATCCTTTTGGTTAGAAGTGATTAATCACGTGGCGGACGGTTCTGCCATAGGTTTCATGGCGCCTTCGATCGGAAGCGAATGGGTTTAGGATTGTGAATTCATTAGGCAGATTCCCTCTTATTCTTTTGCCAGTGCCGAACCAGGTCACGAGCGAAACGCTTGGGTTTTTCACGCCAAATCTTGTGACCGAGTGGCACCGCTGAGCTCCTCAGTTCTTTTACCTGGCTGTCGAGACAAGAAACAATGCGTCCCACCCTTTCTTTGCCTCCGAACGTCTCCGGCGTTTTCTTGAGTTCAGCCCGCAAAACCGCGAGATCATGATCGAGGCCAATCCGATCCTGGAGTTTGGAGAGCCGCGAAACCATCCGATGCAGTCGCTTCGGCCAAACCGATTCTAAAAATCGGAGCTCGTAGTAGAGATTCTTAGCGCGAATCCTCCACCGATGATAGGCCACGTCCTCATCCGTTCGGATCGCCTGTTTCATTCGTTGACGGCCTTGTCGATAGACCTTTTGGATGGCCGCCTCGACAATTTGTTGTTCAGTCCCTTGGAATTTGATCCTCCTAACTCTGGATAGGGTCTCCTGAAAATGTTCTTTTACCTCGTTCAAATTTGGTTGTTGGGCTTTTTCATGTTGAATCTGGGGCTCCAAACCGGACAATGCAGCGTCCACCGCGTCACGACCGGTGTGGTCATTCACGGGCAAATTTTTTAGCGTGTCCCGAGCGACCTCAGAGTCGCGCGCTGAAGACAAAAGCCGAGCCGCGCTTTTCAGCCGGTCGTTCTCTTGCTCGAAAAATGTAGGCTCGACGCCGGGTCGGATCAAACGCAGTAAGGAGCGCAACCACTTGAGCGTGGTACGAATTCGATGGGTTATCTCCTCATCGTTTTGCCGTGGGAGAGATTGCCTTTGAATCGAGTCGGTGAGACGGTCAAAGCTTCGAAGAAGTCCCTCCCTCAACGTCTCATCGCGGCGCAGTGAAACCTTCGCTGACTTCATAGTCAGAAAGTGCTCGCGTTGCCTGCCTAATCTGGTCGTATCAATTTTTTGAACGCGAGTGATCGCACTATAAGAATTGAACGCTATCGCCCTATGCCGACGAATGAATGAGCAGCTCAATTTCGATTTTAACAACGAACCACGCGTTTATCTTAGACGCTGCTACGAAAGCCGTTCTCCCCTGAAGAGCTTAGTTGAGTTGTGCGAATACTCGAAAAGGTTCCTATATCCTCACCAGCGTAGTCGCCCCAAATCTGCACAAACGGCAACAAGCGCATTGGCCGTTAGCTGATCGGTCGTTTGATGTCCCAAACGGGACCGTCTGACGTAAACAATAACAGCCCGGCAAAGCGCTTGGGCCTCACCGGGCCGACTATTTCCTCGGGAGTTGAGCTGGAAAGCCGAGACTGCCAGCGGAGCAGTGACAGCCCTCCTGTTTAGAGTTCGATGCCAAACCCGGAGTGGTTTTATCAGGTCTAACTTGGACACTCGATTCCCTCGGTCCGAACGAAATTGGGCGGGGTCAGTTCCAGTGATAGCAACGACTGCGCATATGCTGGACAATCCCTAGTTGATGCAAGCGTTTCAGAGTATCTTAAGGAAATCCTCTGAGCCGGAACCGACGAGATCGTTGACCGGGTGCTGACGGAACCAGCTACTGGCGCCCATCGATTCTATTTTTTAGAAGGCCTGGACCGCTCCGGCCGAGCCCTTCTAGTAGTGCCTTGCGAACTATTTTCATGGAAAAAGCAAAGATCCGCGAACACCTGGCTGAAGCGGAGCAGCACGTAAAAAAAGCCCAAAAACTTATAGCGGAGCAAGAAAAACGAGTAGAGGAGATGGCTAGGGACGGTCATCCGACGGAAATTCAGGAGGAAACCTTGAAGACCTTTCGGGACGTTGAGAAAACCATGAAAAAGAACCGCGATGCTGTCCGCGAAGAACTAGAGGAAAATCAGGAAAAATAGTCATTCGATGCGTATGTTCTTTAGAGTCGGTCGTAAGCAAAAAGTCACGCCGCTTCGCAGTCGGTTTTACAACACATCCTCGAGCCTTCGCGCGTTCCCATTTAGGAAAAGCTGCGTTGCCTCGATCGGATCGGGGTGAGATGGTTTGAATTATGAGCCAGGATCAGCTTGATAGAATTGAGGATACCCTTAATGACCTGAGAGACGATTTAGCGGTTTTGATCGCATTAACCCCATCAGACCTTGTCCAAGAAGCCTCGAATATCGTCGTTAACGAGGCTTACTCAGACAAAGACTTTCAAGATAGGTGCCGAAAATTCATCGGGAGGCACACCAAGAGGGTCAGATCAGAAAATAGGACCGAAATTTAGCCGATTAATGGGTGCTAGCGTCGGCGATTCTGGGTACGGCCGGTTGATTAAAGAAGAATCGTCGCCGTGCGTTTCAGGCGCGTAGTGAACCCGGATTAACCAGATCGACCGCCACCCTCTGCGTACTCCTTTCTGGCCGCCAGGAGATCAAAATTCTACGGCCCAGCAACCACACTCGAGAGGGTTTTGTGTGTGCAATGACTGCGGAGGCTGCTGTGGGTAGATTCCGGCGTCGAGATCCTCGATGGGTACATTTCGAAAAGATGTAATGAGGCGAACGAGGAACCA
>JAFAHI010000435.1 GCA_019237325.1 Verrucomicrobiota bacterium
CATGGCACCTCGGCGGGCTAGTGCGATGGTCACGTTACCCGTACCACAGGCGATATCCAGCACGCGCGCGCCAGGTTCGAGCTCCATCCGAGCGACGAAGCCCTCCGCCTCGGGAGCGCCAATTTCCCTGCTATGGCGCCAAAATCACCGGCAAGCCAGGTCGCGCGCATAGAGTCCTTCATTTGGTCGATGCTCAGCTGTTGCATGCTCATTCTGTTTCCAAACTCGTTAGAATTCCTCCTAATGAAGCCTGGTTGGACGGGCGCGACGGCTTTGTGTCTCAACTGCCGTGGTTATCATCTGAATCGCCGATAAGCGACATTTGGGACATTGGAGTTAGGATTTGAAGTCTGGAAGTCCTGACGACGCTGAGCTATTCGTCGTTTCATTGAAACCAGTGACTTGGCGGCTCGCCACTAGCCGCAACTTACGGAGGCTGCGAATGACCAAACAAGAGAGTTTGAATAAAACGACGCAAGACAAAAGCAAGTTCATCCGATTCGAGGACAGAGGCTCAGACCATCCATTCGTCGAAAAGGTTTGGCGTTGCCACAGTGAGCGTGCGGACAGCTTTCTCTCCGTTGCGGCGAACAATTTCGAAATGGCCATTACGCGACTGGGAGGACAACGCTTTTTGACGCTGCGTGGACCAGAGACGAAAGCAACAACGATGGATTGTCCCGCAGAGGGAGAGTGGGTCTGCATCCGCTTCAAGGTGGGTACTTTCATGCCCCGGTTTCTCCCTGGCAGTTTACTGAATCATAAGGATGTGACACTTCCGTCAGCCACACGCCGTTCCTTTTGGCTTAGTGGTTCCGCTCTAGAGTATCCAGACTTTCAGAATGCTGAGACTTTCGTCGAGCGGCTCGTCAAATCAGGCATTGTCTCACACGATCATGTCGTACAGGACACATTATTCCGTCGGCCGGGAGAGCTCTCCTTGCGTTCCACTCAGCGTCGCTTCCTGCGATCCACCGGAATTACTTACGCTACATTTCGACAGATCGAACGCGCGCGATACGCGACAAACTTGCTTAGGGAGGGCGTGTCGATTTTCGACGTGATAGTTGCTACAGGTTATTTCGACCAGGCACACCTAACCCGATCCCTCAGACGGTTCATCGGGGAGACACCTGCCAAGGTCATTCAGGAGCAGAAGCAGTTGTCGTTTTTATACAATACCAGCCCGTCAGCCGAAGCTATACTCTTCCCTCAAATGGCGCGCGCGAAGTAGCGCTCCATCGAAGCGTCAAACTAATCACAGAAAGATCTATGGGAGCACCTGTTGTTCATTTTGAAATAACGACGAAAAAAAGCGATCGAAAGGAAAGGTCGTGACATCGGACGTCACACCAAAAGAGTCCAGCTCTCATGCCGTTGCTGTTTCGAAAGGGAGCCTGTGGACCGGACGCATCCTGGGCGCGCTATCTACATTATTCCTGCTGATGGATGGGGTCATGAAATTGATAAAGCCTGCGCCGGTTGTCGAGGCAACTATGCGGCTCGGATATCCTGAGAGCGTTATTCAAAGCCTCGGAGTAATCTTGTTGGTGTGTACTATTCTCTACATAATTCCCCGCACTTCCATTCTCGGAGCGATCTTACTGACAGGTTATCTAGGTGGCGCAGTCGCTGCCAACGTGCGCGTCGGCAATCCGCTATTCAGCCACACCTTATTCCCAGTTTACGTCGCTCTATTGGTCTGGGGAGGACTTTATTTGCGGGACCGGCGGTTGCGCGGACTGATCCCGGTGCGTGATGTCATCAACTAAGACATTTCCGCGATTAAGGTCTTACCGGGGACTGTTACCCAGCGCGGGTTAGCAGAGATCAACGCGATTTCCGCGCGAATCTGAGACAGGGCCACACGGCGGAGCCGGGTACTTCAAAGTGCGTCATGCTGGGAGAATCAGGGTAAACACATCCTCTGTACGCATGATGACGAGGTTTTCGAGTGTTATCCGCAAGGTGTTTCGTAACCGGTCCAATCAGGCAAATCGTGGAAGAGCTTGACTGGAAGCCGATCGACGACCCGAAATCAGGCAGTCATGGAACAGACCAAACTGCTCAGAGTAGCCTTCGAGCCCTGTTGGTGAATTCTTCAATGTATCTCGATTAACCCTTTAGTTCTTTGTCATGCAGTGTCCGGCGACCTTCTGACGATCGCCGGACTCTTCGCCGGTCGCACTATTTCTTCGTATTGGCTTCGATAGCCGCCTTCGCCTCCTCGAGTGTGTACTCATGGCTAGCTACACCACCCTTTGGAATTGTGGCCAGCGCAGCTTCGAAGTTGTCCTGATCGAAAGCCAGGTACGGCACAATCAGGTCATGAGGAATATCCTTGTGACCGTCCAGAATCT
>JAFAHI010000438.1 GCA_019237325.1 Verrucomicrobiota bacterium
CCTAACTCCCCTTTCCCTCGACAACCCTCACTTTCTCGCTATCTTCCTCAGCCTCGCAAAGGAAGGGTGGCTGAGCGGTTGAAGGCACCTGACTCGAAATCAGGCGTACGGGAAACCGTACCGTGGGTTCAAATCCCACCCCTTCCGCCATGTAGTTCCCCAAGGCGGGTACTAAGATTCTCAGCACCGTCCCCTTCCTCGCCTTTGAGTTTCTGCCGGATTCCTCACCCCTCGTCTCCTCCCGGTGTGTTCGGATCGTGAAGGATCACCGTGACGAATTTCCAGCCGCTCGCGGTTTTGTGGAGCACGTAGGTAATGCCTACCCGCTCCAGTTGCTGGCCATCGGCGTTGTATCTAACCGCTACACCGCCAATTACTGCGGCGGATGAACTGAGCGACTTGGCGTAATCCAGTTCGAACTCACTCCGGCCATAAGCTTTGGCTCGCAGACCTTCCATCACGGGACCAAAAACGGCCGCGAGCGCTGCGTGATTAGGGATCGGGATCACTCCTTGTGGGCCAACCAACATCGAAGGCTCGTTGAAGTACGATAGAATCGCCTGGACATTCAGCGTGCTGAAATCGCGATAGTAATCAGCGATAACTCGGTTCACCGATTCATTAGCCACGAATCGATTATACTTGATCGTCGTATAGTTCTAAAGAGCAAGGGTGCGCCGTTGACCTGAACAGGTCCCGGAACGATCGCAGATCATACCGTACCCTACTGGGCGGGTCCTTGGTGGGGATGTTTCCCTGGCACTCGCGTGCCAGGACTTCGGCGAGCTCAGTCGAATCGCTACCTTCATTCGGTCCCTACGGGACGGAGCTCGAATCACTCGCCACCTTTTGCTGGCGGAGCAGTTAAAGCCTGGAGCGCGATCGCTACGAAAGTGACACCGTGAGTGGCGCCAAACAAAGCGGTACACATCGCAAGAATCTTTGCTGGTAAAGTGGCAGGGATTATATCGCCGTACCCGACAGTCGTGAAGGTGATTACCTCGTAATAGAGGTAATCGATCAACGGGCGGCTTTGGGTCGCGGATGGGTCGGCGATATGCGGCAAGAGATCGTATTCGAAGGGGAAGACGGCTAAAACGCCGCAAATGAAAACAGACCAGAGAAGGTACCCGATCCAAACGAAGATTGGCTCTCGTCTTGTGTGTTGCAGGTAATGGAAAACCGTACGCACGGTTACGCCATACATCACAAAGACCGATGCGAGTCCGATATAGAGGAAACAATAGGTCCTCGAACCTAGGATAGTTCGCTCAATGATGGGCGGGATCAGAATCGCGATCCAAAAAATGAGAAGCCTCAGGATCGTCCAGACTGAATAATGTTGGTTAGTCGCCATACAAACAGGAACAGCAGAAAGATCGCGATCTGACGCCGAGATTTATTAGGTTCCGACATTACCAGGTTGCGTTCTTTATCGCTTTTCAGAGCGACGCGCCAGACGTGTTTGGTGGCGATCGCTGACCGCAAATCCGGACGAGCTGGCCGCCGTCGCTACGCTATGGCGCGCCCTTTGCCGCAAGGTCCGACTCCCCGAAGAACTTGGCCGCGACATAGGCTTTGCGTAGTCGGGAGCTCGCCGCTACCGATGGGGCCGGTTAAGCGTTTAACCGGCTCTTTTTGTATCCGTATCCGAAATAGATCGCGAGGCCGATGACGAGCCAGATAACGAGACGGATCCAGGTGTTAGGAGGTAGGAATACCATTTGGGCGAAGCAGAGGATAACCCCGACTATCGGCACAAAAGGAACTAACGGTGTCCTGAATAGCCGGGGTATCTCTGGACGGGTCGCGCGCAGTACCATTACGCTGATACAGACGATCACAAAGGCGAGCAAAGTTCCGATCGAGACTAACTCGCTGAGCACCCCGATCGGGAAAAGGCCGGCCAAAGTCGCAGACAGGATCCCGGTAACCGCAGTGGTGACGTGCGGAGTCTTAAAGCTAGGATGGACTTTTGTGAACACTTTCGGTAACAGCCCGTCTACCGCCATTCGATAGAAAATTCGCGGTTGTCCCAACAGGAGCACCAGAATTACCGAAGTAATGCCGGCAATTGCTCCCAGTTCGACCAAGGGCCGCAACCAAGCGACGGATGCGCCGACTTGTTGAATCGCATAAGCAACCGGCGCGGCCACATCGAGCTGTTTGTAGTTAACCACCCCGGTTAGAACCAGCGACACCAACACATAAAGGATCGTGCAGATAAGAAGCGATCCCAAAATTCCAATCGGAAGATCGCGTTGAGGCTTCTTGGTCTCTTGCGCAGCGGTAGTGACTGCATCAAACCCAATATAGGCGTAGAAGATCACCCCGGCTCCAGCCATGATCCCGGTCCACCCGAATTGCCCAAATCCAGTACTGGGCGGAATGAATGGCACCCAGTTCGCCGGGTGGACGTAAGGAAAACAGAACGCGATAAAAAGTATAATGATCGCCACTTTGATCGCGACAATGATGGCGTTGACTCCAGAGGATTCGCGGATACCGAGGATCAGGAGCACGGTAACAGCAAGGACGATCAGGACTGCAGGTAGATTGATGATCGCTCCCGATACCGCCCAGCCGTCCTTGAACACAAAGGGCGCGTTAGCTAGGGCCGCTGGAAAGTGGATTCCAATACCGGAAAGGAACGAAACCACATACGCGGACCAACCGACCGCGACGGTGGCCGAGCCGACCAGATACTCGAGGATCAAGTCCCAGCCAATGATCCACGCAAAGATTTCTCCGATAGTTGAGTAAGCGTAGGTGTAGGCGCTGCCGCAAAGCGGGATCATTGAGGCCAGCTCGGCGTAACAAAACCCAGCGCAAAGACAGCCCAGGGCCGATATGATGAATGACAGGACAATGGCTGGACCGGCGTGTTCTGCGGCGGCAGTGCCCGTGATCACGAAAATGCCGGTACCGACAATGCATCCAATACCTAAAAGCGTGAGTTGAAGGCCGCCCAATTCGCGGCGAAGCGGACTTTCTTCTGTGGTGGCCGGTTCTACCGGTTTTACGCGGAGCAGGTCCATGGTCTAGCTAGGTGCAATGATGGTTTCGTCTTGAGCTGAAACTGGTTTCCAGGCGCCTGAGAGCGGGGAGCGCTCCTCGAGAACTAGCACCTTCGACATCCTTCTCAAAGCATTTTCCGGGCGCGTTCTGTAACATTTCTTACCGCTCAATTTGACAAAACGCCGGTACATAACATGCTAGGGCGCAAAAAAAATAGGTTACTTCGTTGCCATTCGCCCGCCTTTGCTTCTTTTCGCTTCTCACTGCAGTTTCGGTTTACGCTTCACCGTTCAAGACGATCGGCCTAGTTTCGGCTTGGGATCCAGAAATGAACGCGTTGAAGCGGGCGGTATTGACTCCCGATTCTAAGGTTCGGAACACCGAAATTAACGGTACGGTTTTTTCGGAGGCGCAGCGAGGCGGCCGGCGCCTGATCATCTGGATGAGCGGTGTCAGTATGATCAATGCCTCCATGTCGACTCAGTTGGCGATTGATCATTTTCATCCGGACGCGATCTTGTTCAGCGGGATTGCCGGCGGCCTCGATCCATCTTTTCAACCCGGTGACGTGGTAATTCCGGCGCAATGGATGCACCAAGCCGAAGCGGCCTGGCTAAACCCAGATCCGCAGCGCCCTGGCTTCTATGTCATCCCTGAATATTTTCGACCTCGTTACCCGAACTTTGGCAATATCTTTCCCGACGATGTCTGGGTCGTGCGAAAAGGTGAAACGAAGCCACGGCAAGTTCATGCTTTTGCCGTGGATCCTAATTTGTTGGACCTAGCGCGAGTAACCGCTGCAAAGGTCTCGATTCAGCGGCCAGACGGTAGTAAAGCCAAGGTTGTGATAGGCGGCACCGGGATGAGCGGACCGATTTTTTTAGACGATCGTTCATTTCGTGATTTTGCATTTCAGAAATGGCATGCCAGGATCCACGAAATGGAAGGAACTGCTATCGCTCAAGTGGGATACTCTAACCGTGTCCCCATCTTGATAGTCCGCGCACTGAGCGACTTGGCAGGCGGTCAAGGCGGGGTCAATCAGGAGGAAAGAAATTCTCAGTTAGCAGCTAGCAACGCCGCAGAAGTTACCGCTAAGATCCTCGAACGAATCGAATCCGCACAGTAAGAAACAGAACATTATGGAGTTAAAAAAATCCCAAATTGGCAAGCCGCATGGCTCCCTGGGGCGAATGGCGCCGTTAATAGTAATGGCTCTTGTAATCGCGGGGCTGGTTTATCTTTTCCTCAATCCAGCGCCGTTCATCAACCTCATGAGGTACGCTCAGGCCTCAAGCCAAGGGAAGACAATGGCTCAGGCCAACGCTGAAGCTTCAGCATCCGCTTCAGCATCGGCCGCGGCGAGCGCTGTCGGGGATCTGAAGACTCCGGATGATTTTCTCAACTTGATGAAGGTGAACGCCAGCACCCTCTCGGACGCAAACAAGAAGATATTAAACATCTTTAGCGATGAGCTGGACAAGATCACGAAAACTAAAGAAAAGGAAACGGTAGATTCCAACAATCAGGTGGCGTTGATCTTTCAACCACTTGCTCAGGCTAAAACCGATGACGATCTGGCAAAGATCAGAGATGCAGCGACGCAACTGAAACAAACTGCGGAGGACGCAGTCGGCGTTTTTCAAGGCGTGCAAGGTGAGTTGGCCAGGCGCCTGGCTGATATTGGAGTGACCGATCCGCTCAATACTCAAGTGGCCGATGCTTTCGCTAAACAAGGCAACGTACCGGACGATCTGAAAACGGCACAGAACACCAGCACATTGGCCGACACAACAGTCGCTTACGTCGATTTCTTGAAGGAGAGCAAGAATTCATGGACACGTAAGGCTGACGGTACGCTTTCGTTCCACGATAAAGCAGGAGCGACCAAAGCCCAACAACTCGGGAAGGCGTTCGCGGATGCCGCGGTGCAGGCCGGGTATCAGTTGAAGTAGAGCGGGTACGACGGTAGGGCGAGGCTCCCAAAGGGCCTAAACGTTGTCACGGAGAGCTGCGGGCCGCGAGGTGAACGATCATGTTAGGCCGATACGTGCGCCGAGCCGGGGTATGCGCGTGGCAGCTACCTTTGGATGCTGATGAGATTGAACGCTGACGTCTCGACATAGCGTTTTGCCTTGGTCGCACGCATATCCCGGCTCGGCGAGCGTTTCGGTCTAGCCAAACATTGAGACTAAGCACACCAGCAGCTTCGTTGATATCGTGGGGTCATTCGGGAGCCTCGCCCTCCTAAAGTTGGCTGGCTTTCACTGCCTCCCATAGGCCAGCCGATATACCTCCCGGCGGAAGGCAAAGCGGAGGCCAGGGTCTCGGAGCCGCGCTAAGGCGCTCAGAGATCGGTTCTGAGCTAGCCGGGTGACTACATCATATCCGATCAGATAGCCGATTCTCCCGGGAACTTCTCCGTTTTCCCCTTTGGCGAGAAAATGCGCAGCAGTGACGTCCTCGCGTGAGTCCAGACACAATAGGAGCCATTTCGCTTCGGCCCGGACCGACGCCGGACCGTTTGTTGCTAATTGGGGATCGAGCAAGACATCCGCCAACGATGCTCCGCTGTTGAGTTGCTGGCTCGCATAGACCGCAAGTCCCTCCTGCCAGAGCAACCGGTATAGAGGCAAATCGTCCGGATTTTTGGGCAACGGATTAACCTGGAAATGATAGAGATGAAAGAATTCGTGCGAAAGAATCACCGCCAACGGAGGATCGGCTCCATGGAACCGGGCTAGCCCGTCTAATCCTATTAATAGCGAGTCCGGATGCTCGCTCGGAACCTTGGCATCAAACTGGAAGAGAGAAAGCATCAAGTAGATCTTGACCTTTCCCGGGGCGAATTCCGGGAAAGCCTGGCAAAAACGATCGAGTATTGCCGGTTCCTGCTCGTCAAACAAAGCGTGCAATTTTCGAATACCGGAAACGTACATCGGCGCCTTTGCCACGAACGCCTTGACCTTCGCCGAATCGACGTGCCAAAGGTGCTGGTAAATCTCAGGCTGTCTCTCCAGGATCTCCTTAGAAAAACGTTCAGCCCGCGCATCGGTATCCCCGGATAAACTCGTTACCAGCTGCAAATCCTGGGAAATCAAATCGATGATCTCGGGTGATTCGCTCGCTAGTGCGCGCGATAGACCAAAAAAAAGCTGAACAATTAAAGCGAAAACGCCAAGATCGCGGTAGCTCATGGACCCACATCTTTTAACCAACCAGGTTTGGAGTTCTCTATCCCAATTTTTTTCGCAACTTGGGCCTTCGGTTTGGCTACAGGTGGTGACGACTCTGTTAGCGGCCATCATCGCATTGGGAGGAGCGGTAATCGCCGCCAACGCCGCCTATCGAAACGTGAACAAGTCACGGTTCGAACAAGCCGAAGCTGAACGCCAACGCAATCGGACATCTGAGCGAGATCGAGTTTTAGGAACTTTGCACGCTCTACGCGAGGAGATTCTGCAACTTTGGATGATCGT
>JAFAHI010000443.1 GCA_019237325.1 Verrucomicrobiota bacterium
GATGCATGGCGTGGATATCATCATCGCTCAAGGCTATGAGGCAGGCGGTCATCGGGGGACGTTCCTAACCCAAACCTCGACCTCTGTTAGCTCCTCTGAACCGGGAACTTTGGCGCTAGTCCCTCAAGTTGTTGATGCCGTCAAAGTGCCGGTCGTAGCCGCCGGCGGCATCGCGGACGGACGAGGTATCGCCGCTGCGTTTGCCCTTGGAGCCGCCGGAACCCAACTCGGAACCGCCTATCTGCTTTGTCCTGAAGCAGCGACGTCAGAGCCACATCGGAAGGCGCTGCGGGATGCAGATTCGGACGCGACGTTTGTTACCAACGTCTTCACGGGTAGGCCTGCACGCGCCTTATCGAACCGGCTCGCCCTCGAGATGGGCCCTATCGCGAATGGCTTACCCGATTTTCCCTTGCCCATGGGAGCCTTGGCACCACTGCGGGCAAAGGCCGAAACGCAGGGCAGCAGCGATTTCACGCCTTTCTGGTCAGGTCAGGCCTCGCCGCTGGGAAGGGAAATGCCGGCCGGGGAGCTAACCCACAAATTGGTGCAGGAAGCAATTGACCGGTTGAAGCAGCTCAGCACGCCGCGTCCGTAATATCTCGCCCCTTTTCTAAAAATCAGCCTTTCCGTCCGTTGTAATAGGGGCGGCAACGAGCTCTCTCGCAGAGGGTATGCCTTCTCCCAGGGTTCCAAGGATCTGCAATATTATACAATCCGACTACAGGGGACCGCGTATTCTCTGGAGTCGAACGACCGCGGTTTTTGGATCGAATGGTGCAGTTTCGACCAATTCGAGCAGGTGTTTCTCTAGATGATCAAGTTCGTCGGATTCCTTTTGTTCATTTGTAACGCAGGCATCGTCCTTGGAAGCTATAGAGAATTTGGACACCCAATTTTTCGCACTTTCAGCGCTCACGACTATGGCGAGCCTGGAGAGGCATACACGGTAGCCAGCGATAATCAAGGTCGCATGCTATTTGGCCGTCATAATGAGATTGCGACCTTCGACAACAGTCGTTGGCAAACAATCGCTGCGCCGGAGATGGGCGTTATCAGGTCGTTAGCGGTTGATGGCAGGGGAACGGTCTGGTTTGCCAGCAGCACAGAGATAGGTTGTCTGTCTGAAGTCAGTGGCGTGTTTCGTGTGGTTAAAATCGCAGATGGCGCCTTCGGTGTTTTTCCCAAAATCGTTACGACAGGTGATGGTCTATGTCGGTACGCAGGACAACCTTTTGCTTTGGAAAAACCGACATTTTTCTCGGTTGTCTTGGCCCTCCGCTTCGATCAATACAACTTCTCTGACTCTCGTTCATGGCAAGATTACCGCAGGCGATCAAAACGGTTCCATCTAATGGAAGAAGAACTGTTCGAAATCCTGAGAAGACAATTGGGGGTAAAATGGGTCTACGCCGGACGGCCCTAGATTTACCCTGCCCCACCGGCCGACAAGCTCGGTAGGGACGAGCTTCCGCTCGTCCGTATGTTTGTCCATACCCACAGCTACGTTTGGGCCAAAACGGATGAGCAGCAGTTCATCCCTACCGTTTGTGCCCTTTCCGTATTGTGATTTCACGGCGAGGCGGTTCAGACGATCAATCCGGCAGTTCGATCAAGAGATCTGACGATTCGTTGCCGTTTAGGACAGCAAATCCGGCGATCAGAACAAACTTCCCGGGCCGCGCCTCCGAATGACGTTTGTTACGGCGGCTTAGCGTTTAGCGGGCGAAGACCAGCTTAGCAAAGCTGTTAGGAAAACGAAACTACATGAGACAAGAAACAGCTTCTAAAAGTGACTACCTTGGCGAACGCGCCATTGTAGTTGGGGGAGGAATTGCGGGACTATCGGCAGCTCGTGTGCTGTCCGATCGATTCCGTCAAGTCGTGATTCTGGATCGCGATGAACTGCCAGATAGTGCCACACCGCGGTCTGGCGTTCCTCAAGGTAAACATCCGCACGGCCTATTGGCCGGCGGACTAAAAGCCCTAGAGCGGCTTTTTCCGGGCTTCGGGAACGAACTGATACAGGCCGGAGCGGTGCCGGTCGATCGGGGTTTTGACGTTCTGTACGCGGTCGCGGGACAGGACCCTTGGCCGAGAATTAAACTCGACGAGCCGACCTACTGCTTCCTCAATTTGACCAGGCCGTTGCTTGAGCTGACCTTGTGCAACCACGTCGCGCGCCTGACGAATGTGAATGTGCGAGGCGGCTGTAGAATCCTCAATATCATCGCTGAAGCGGGCACAGGTGCGGCCACAGATATTTGTTTCCGCACATCTGAAGGCAAACTGGAAACACTTCACGCTGATCTCATCATTGATGCTTCCGGAAATGGATCCTTGACCTTGGAATTTCTGAAAGCCACCCGCCGCAGATTGCCAGAGGAGACGAGCATCGGTGTCAATATGCACTATGCCAGCGCCTTAGTAGAGGACGTTGTTATTAAAGATGATTACAAGGTCGCTTATACACTTCCGGATGCGCCTGAAGACACTCGAGGCGGCCTGCTCATGCCAGGAGAAAATGGAACTTACCAGCTGGTTCTGATCAGCCGGGGCGAGCATACCCCGCCAATTAGAGAAAGTGAATTTCGGAGCTTTGCTAGGATGCTGTGGACCCCTACCATTTATAATGCGATCAAGCATGCGAAATTTTTAACCGGAATAACCCCCGCTACGTTTAGCCACAGTAAATGGCGACATTTCGCGCAAATCTCTGACTTTCCCCGCGGCCTGCTGCCAATTGGGGATGCCATTTGCCGTTTCAACCCGGTCTACGGCCAAGGCATGTCAACCGCCGCACGGGAAGCCGGTTTGCTTTTTGAATTACTTGGAAGATCCAGCGACGACTTGCTATCGACCTTGGCGGCAGATTTTCTAACCAAGACCGAGGACATAATTGCCGATCCCTGGGCGATGTCGGCGGTTCCTGATTTCATCTATCCGGACACCACTGGAGTACGTCCGAAGAATTTAGAAGAACTCCTCAATTTCCAGAAGGGGCTGGGCCAGTTAGCCGCTCGCGACGCGGACGTTTTCGAAAAGCTCACAGATGTAAGGCATCTTCTCCTACCACTCAGCGTGTTAGACGATTCGTCAATCGTCAGCAGAGTCGAAAAGGAACTCGCTTCCGAGCTATCGCTTTAAAGTGCTACGCCGGCAGGTTAGTTCGCGAAGGCGACGATTGGATTAGGTTCGCACAGGGTAATTCGCGGGAGCCGCCTGTTGCGACGTTTCTAGGACGGATCACGCGATGGTACGAATATCGCGAGGTCGCCGTATAAATGCTAAAGCGGCTCCCCTCCAGGCGGTCTGAGCAAACCCGCCTTCTCCATGATCGCCGCCATTGAGGCTCATGAAAAGGCGGCTGTTCCTATGACGGGTCTGTGTGGTTAACCGAGTAAAATCGGAAGTACTACCCCAAGCGCCAGCGCGAAGAACCAGAGTGCCGGCGCCGGAGTTCCTGCCGGACGCACGCGGCGCTGTTCGCGGGCCGCTTCGCGCGGATCGAGAAGCAGCCATCGCTTATACCGCCGCTCCAACAGAAGGAATATAAGTGAGGTAGTCCCGCCATAGATCAAGTGTCCTATCAGCGATAAATTGCATCGCAGCCCTGTTGGTTTGCCAATTCCTCAGCGCGTTTCATGAGTTCGCTGCCGATTCCTTCCCGCCGGACTCGTTTATCAACGACAAGAGCGCATACGAAAAAATGGTTCCAATGGGTCCAGCCGAGCAGTCCGCCCCCGAAGCCGGCCGTCTCAGACCGCGCAAAAAGTGTGAATTCTTTGAAGTTGCATGGCCCGGCTTGGGTTTCGTTGAAAGCGTCCAAGGGGTCAAGAATAAGGTTCTTTTGTTTCGAGGTCGGTCGGCTTTCTAGAGTAAAGGTTAGTATCATTGCATCTTAGACCTCTTCCGGCTCTTCATTATCAAATCATTAAAGAGGTAGTCGGAATCCACGTCCTTCTGCGGACTCGCTTTTTGTCTCTGATATTCTGCGTAGGTTTCCTGAGCACGTCTCTATAGAGAAATAGATTTCTGCTCCTTTGCGATTCGATTCTGGGATCGGATTCGATTCTGGTTGAGCGACCAGGCGAACTAATCGAATTCACAATTCGTGATTCAAGAAACAACCTTAGGCAACCGTGGAATTTAAAATTGACTGTCGTCTCGCCTATCACGTAACCGGGCCAGCTTCATTCCTTTTCAATGTCGCGGCGGTTCGAAATTCGCTGCAGCGGGTCCGAACGGAAAATCTTAGTTTAACAGGAGCGCAGGCTGAAGAGGAGTCGATGCCGACAGGGCAACGTTTACAGCGCGTCACTGCAAATAACGTTCGCCTGAGCTCAACTACCAAGCAGTCATTTCTGTTGAGTCCGAGACAATTGCTGCAAAGACATTGGACGTGGCGCCATTGGACCAGCTTCCTACCGAAGCCTTGGTATTCCTTTTTCCGAGCCGTTTCTGCCAATCAGATCTGCTGGCCCGTTTCGCCAATCGCGAGTTTAATAACATCGAATCCGGTTTTGAGCGGCTCAACCGAATCGCAATTGGCTTTATGAATACGTAGAATACCTGCAGGGTTCGACTAATTCGAGTACGTCCGCTTTTGATACCGCGACTCAAAGGGCAGGCGTCCGCCGCGACTTCGCTCACCTGGGAATTGCTCTGTGCCGGGCGCTCGGAATCCCGGCACGATTTGTCAGTGGGTATGCCTACGGATTAAACCCATCCGACTTTCACGCCTATTTTGAAGCTTTCCTTGGAGGCCGGTGGATTATCGCCGACCCGACCAGACTATCGCCACAATCGAGTCTCATTAGGATCGGACAGGGGAGGGATGCTGCGGATACGTCCTTTGCAACGATTTTTGGCAAAGCTGTCCTGACGGAGATGCAGCTTTCCAATCAGTTAGTGAATCCAGAATCTCCACCGCAATACGTCGATGGTGCTATTTCGAATTGTCCGCTTTGATTCGTTGTCCTATCGGCGTTTCGAAAACCCTGGTGATAAAAATCTGCCGTGACGGAGCGACGTGCCACCGGAGCTTCGACATGTACATCAGGGTTTGTCATACCGAGAACCGTTCCCTTTAAGGATCCTTCGACGGATCTGGAAGCACCCAGACTATCGGATGGGACCCTCAGATCGGTATCTCTCCCCTAGGGCTTCCATCCGATCTCCCCGGGGACAATCTCAGGAATTACCCGATAGGGGTGCTGGAATACCCCTACCGGACGAGCATGGTGCTGCCCGATTTCTTAAGTCTCTCAGTTAGTTACACTTTTAGTAATAAAACAACCATGGATACAGAAACGATTTTAAAGGGCGCTTCGAGATCGGACACTGAATTGATGGAAGCGGTTGGAAGACGTGAGTCTGCTGCGATTCAAGAAATTTATAAGCGTTACGAATCCATCCTTCGCCTGGTGATCCGGAGTGTCTTGCATGACGACGGCGAAATCGACGACACTCTAAATGTTGTCTTTCTCCAGCTTTGGAATTACGCGGACCGATTCGATGCGGCAAAAGGCCTACATGGCTTTCTCGTCACGATGGCTCGCCGCCGAGCCCTAGACCGGCTACGCCGGCGCTTAGCCTATCGTCGGGCAACGGATCGTTTTGAGACTCAACTTAGAACCACAGAAAATGCGAGGGCTTATGATTTTCAGCCTCCAAACTCCGATCTAACAGAGCTGTTGCATGGGGTCATTGGTAATCTTCCAGTTCCTCAACAGGAGGTCGTGCACCTCACTTTTTTTGAAGGCCTAAGCCAACGCCAAATCGCCGCCCGAAAATCGATCGCTCTCGGCACGGTTAAAACGCGCCTTCAGCTTGCCCGGAGGAAGCTCTTCGATCAACTGGCTCCCATCCAGGAAATGATCTGATTTTGTCGCTGGCTAAAGCGGTTGCAAGAAATGCGAGCCGCCCCGGTGCGACTGATCAGACGCAAAGCGCTTCATTCGGACACAGCAGACCCAGTGCGCACATCCTTAAAGCCATCGGAGAAGAAGGTTAAATTGAGCGGCGAAGCCAGAAAGATTCTCAAGCTGGCGATTCCAATCAGCTTGGAATCGGTCTTCCAGATGGGATTCAATGCGATCGATCAGATCATCGTTGGTCTACTGGGTGCTAACGCCGTGGCGGCAGTGGGGCTTTCCAACAGCATCGCCTCCATCGCCCTATTACTCTATGCTTCGGTGGGAGTCGGCGCAGGGGTGATGGTCGCTCGCGCTTTTGGTCGGAAAGAGCTTACCGAAGTCTCCGAAAT
>JAFAHI010000445.1 GCA_019237325.1 Verrucomicrobiota bacterium
GAGGCCGATGTCGATTCGTTACATGTGCAATTGGCCGACGAAGCTGTGTGTATCGGTCCGGCCCAAAGCGCGGAAAGCTATCTGAAAATCGATCGGATCATCAGCGCGGCCGAGATCACCGATGTCGATGCGATTCATCCCGGATATGGCTTCCTGGCCGAGAACGCCCATTTCGCCGAAGTTTGCGCGAGCTGTAACATTAAGTTTATCGGGCCTTCGCCGGCAGCCATCCGTACCATGGGAGATAAAAATGCCGCTCGCGAACAGGCTCGGAAAGCCGGTGTTCCGGTTTGTCCAGGTAGTGACGGCATCGTCGATTCAGAAAAGAGTGCGCTGCAGATTGCAAAAAAAATCGGCTATCCGGTGATGCTCAAGGCCGTGGCTGGAGGTGGGGGTCGCGGTATGCGCCCGGCACACAACGACGGCAGCTTGATCCAAGCCTTTCACGCAGCCAGGACTGAGGCGGAGAAGGCTTTCGGCAATGGTGACGTTTATATCGAGAAGTTGATCGAGCATCCGCACCACATTGAGTTTCAGGTCATTGGCGATAGCCATGGCCGTCTGGTGCACCTTGGTGAACGCGATTGCTCTATCCAGCGGCGAAACCAGAAGATTGTAGAAGAGTGTCCTTCCCAACTATTGGACGCCGATCTCCGCAAGCGGATGGGCCAATGTGCTGTCGATCTGGCGAGCTCAGTCGGCTACGAAAATGATGGCACGATAGAATACCTGGTCGACAAGCACGGCAATCTTTACTTCATGGAAATGAATACGCGAATCCAGGTAGAACATCCGGTCACCGAAGAAGTCTACGGATGCGACTTGGTTCGCGAACAAATCCAAATTGCTGCTGGTGAACATCTCTCCCGGCACGTGGCCGAGGCCCGACCGCGCAGCCACGCAATTGAGTGCCGGATCAACGCGGAAGATCCGGACAATAATTTTCAGCCGTCGCCGGGGATCATTGATCTTTACTATGCTCCCGGTGGCCGGGGTGTTCGGATCGATTCACACGTTTACTCCAAATATGCGGTCCCGCCTTATTACGATTCCATGATCGCGAAGCTGATCTGTGTCGGCTCGACTCGATACTCAACGGTTCGCCGGATGGCTCGAGCATTGAGCGAGTACCTGATCACGGGCATTAAGACCACCATTCCATTTCACGTGAAAATCATGCAGGACGCAGCTTTTCTTCGCGGCGAGTTCGATACCGGTTTTGTGGAGAGACTTGTTGGCATGAAGCACCTGGATATATCGAAGTAGAAAGCGGGTAGACAGAATTTTTGTGGAGCGCGCCTTGCTTGCGAGGGCCGAGTATCAGTGAACGCATTAGAACATTGTTTCGTATACGGGATTCTCGACCTTGGGTACGTTAAACCAGAGGCGGTCATCGAGATGACAAAGAAATTGGTTCGGGGCGGGATTGACCTGCTGCAGCTACGTGCCAAGGAGCTTCCTTTGAATGAAGTTCGCCGCATCGCCCAACTAGTGGTGGCCATTACCCAGCCCGCCGGAGTGCCATTTATTCTCAATGACTATCCTAAGCTACTAGCGGATGTGCCCGCGGAAGGATGCCATCTCGGTCAAGACGATGGCAGTATCGCGGAAGCGCGCCAGTTAGCCGGGCGACAGGTCATTGTTGGCCGATCCACTCATTCCATCGAGCAAGCGGTCGCTGCTGAAAAAGAAGGTGCTGACTACATCGGTTATGGGCCTCTTTTCCCCACCCCCACCAAACCGGATGCAACCGCCATCGGGTTATCCAGCCTGCGCAAAGTTCACGCTCAAGTCAGGATTCCGATTTTCTGTATCGGCGGGATAAAAGAAAGCAACCTGCGCAAAGTGACCGACGCCGGGGCCGAACGCGTCTGTGTCGTATCGGATCTCCTGACGGCGCCCGATCCGTACGCTAAAGTGAGAGCGATCAAAGCGGATCTCTGAGCGGGGAGCGCTATAGAGCCCGGAATAATTACCGGCGTGGCACACGCCCAACTCCGGCAACAGATGGGACCTATGGGACTCATAGGACTTATGTGTCGGTCCCATTAGTCGCATAGGTCCCATAAGTCCCATTCGTTGCTGGACCATGGCGTTCCCAACTGTTCGCGGCGCGCTCGCTCGTCAAAAACCGCTGGTGTTCCCGTCCCTCATGCTCCACTTATTGACGCTTATGCCAGTCTTAATCGTTGGTTCTATCGCTCTGGACGACATAAAAACTCAGACTGAGAAACGACTCGACCTGTTGGGTGGTTCAGCTTCTTACGCATCGGTTGCCGCCAGCTTTTTTGATCGGGTCAACCTGGTGGGCATCGTAGGGTCCGATTTTCCTCAAGCTCACCTGGATCTGTTTCGTCAGCGCCAGATCGATCTCACCGGTTTGCAAATCGTAGACGGCAAAACGTTCCGTTGGGGAGGCGAGTATGAAGCCGACATGAACAAGCGGCAAACGCTGTATACTGAGTTGAATGTGTTTGAGACGTTTACGCCGACTTTGCCTCCGGCTTACCGCGCATCCTCGATCATCTTGCTCGGTAACATCGGCCCAAACCTGCAAAACCATGTGCTGGACCAGGTTGAACATCGAGAATTTGTAGTCGCCGATACCATGGACTTGTGGATCACGACGACGCGTCCAGAACTATTGAAACTACTTAAGCGGATCGATCTTCTGGTTCTGAACGATGGCGAGGCCCGGCAATTGACCGAGGACGACAACCTGGTGCGAGCCGCTCGCAAAATCTTGGATCTTGGTCCGAAGTATGTGGCGATAAAGAAAGGTGAGCATGGTTGCCTATTGCTCTCCCGAGATCAGTTTTTCAGCTGTGGCGCCTTTCCGATTGAAAAGCTATTTGATCCAACCGGAGCCGGCGACACTTTTGCCGGTGGTTTAGCCGGTTATCTGGCCAGTCTGCGGCGACCGGCGATCGAGTTTGCCGACCTGAAAAGGGCCGTCGTTCACGGAAGCATGCTGGCCAGTTTTTGCGTTGAATCGTTCAGTCTCGACCGATTGAAAACGTTGACTCCAACTGAGCTCGATGAGCGTTACCGCTTCTTCCGCGCCATGAGTCATTTTGACAATTGAGGCTGGCACACCGGGCACCAACAAGTTGTCCTCCCACCAACCTTTTCCCTAGCCAGTTCCGTTCCGCAGCGCGGACAGTGTCCGCCTGCTTCCCAGCGATGAGAAAATAACCAGGTGGATGGGAACTCCCAATTCTCATCCATCTCCTGCATCGCTGCGGCTGTCACCGAGCGAATCGACCGATAAAGTTTTCCGACCAAGGCCGGCGACAGTTTTCCGGCCGGGATCTTGGGGTTTAGTCTTGCTCGCCAAAGGATCTCATCTGCCATCCAGTTTCCGATTCCGGGAAATCGTTCCTGCATCAAGAGCAGTGCCTTGAGGGGTGTACCTTTTCTGCGAGCGCAAAATTCTGTGACCCATCGTTTGGTAAACCTGGTCGAAAGAATGGGCGGCGGTAACCGGGTCCACCAACTCGGGCGATTCACGCCCTGAGCCAGTCGCAATCGGCCGAAGCGGCGTTGATCGTTGAACACCAACCAGTGACCCGCTTGCCGTAATGCGAGATGGTCATGTTTGCCTAATCGGTAATCCAGCGGTTCCACGCTAAGCCGGCCTGTCATCCCCAGATGGACCCCTAGCCAGGCATCGCGGCCAAATTGGAACAACATCTGTTTGCCGTGCGTTTCCGAACCGCTCAGAGGTTTGCGGGTCAGAGTTTTCACAAGGTCCGCCGCGCGTATGCCCCGCCAAACCGGTGAACGGACATTTCTGGTCACGACTTCCAAGACCTTGTCTCCATGGCCGCACGCCCATACCTGGCGATTGTGTTCGACTTCAGCTAGCTCTGGCACAGAAGGAATAGCAAATAGCGGATCGGGAAAAGCAAATGAAGACAAAACCATATCCTCGCGCAGAGGACGCAAAGGGCGCAACGATGCTATCTTCTTTACCTCAGCGTCCTTTGCGAGGTCCTTATCTCCTTGGAGTTTCGGAGCCTCATCCCAAAAGCTGGACTAGGTGGGTCTCGATCCCCGTCTCGGTAAATTCCGCGCGCACAAAACAAACCGGCAGTTTGAACCGGCGCGGCCCCGCACTACCTGGATTCACATAGAGGACGCCCTTCGCTTTGCGGATCACCGGCTGGTGCGAGTGACCGGATACAACCATGGCAACATTCGCGATAGCGGGATCCAAGTCCAGATTCGCTAAGACATGGAGAACGTACACCAGGTGGCCTTGAATCGAGACTAGTTCTGTCTCCGGCAACCCTTTGAGGTGGTCATCGACATTTCCGCGAACCGCGATCACGGGCGCAAATTGTTTCAACTGGTGAAGAACGGTCATCTGTCCAACGTCACCGGAATGCAGAATCAAGTCGATCCCAGACAGGTGTTCGCTCAGTTCCGGTCGGAGTAGCCCGTGCGTGTCGCCAAGGATGGCAACTTTTTTCGCGTCCGGATATTCAAACATGGGCTTTCTCAGATTACATCGCGAGAGAGGTGGCGCAGGAAAAACTTTGGTAGGGCGAGGCTCCCGAACGGCCTTTCGATTCGGCCGGAGGAATTGGGGTGTTTCTGCCAACTGATGTAAATACACCCAAAGGCGCGCCGAGCCGTGGCCCAGCGCTCGACCACGGCTCGGCATGTTCTTAGGCGTATCGACATCTTTGATAAAGAACATCGACAGCCTCGGTTTAGTCATGGGTCGTTCGAGAGCCTCGCCCTACCAAGTTACCACTACAAATGGGTGTGTGCGGCTGCACTTAACACAAAATGTTGAGCTTTTTTGCAATACTTGGCTTGGCATGCCTGAAGATCTGCGATATGAAGGAGGCTGTGTTCGAGCTCGCGATTCTCGGAAGTGGCAGTGCCGGAAACAGCGCTCTTATCACAACGGAGAATTGCCGGATACTGGTCGACATTGGTTTCAGTGCGCGACAAATCTGCCAACGGTTAGGTGCGCTTGGTGTGGCCCCCGATAGCTTGGACGCCATTCTTCTCACGCATGAGCACGGAGATCATACCGCCGGCTTGGACGTGTTCAGCCGCAAATTCAAGATTCCGATTTATTGCAACGGGCTGACCGCTGAAGCACTCAGAGGACAAGGCGTCGCTACGAATGCGCCTTGGACAATATTTTGCACCGGGAGCTCGTTTACGATTCGAGATCTGGACGTTCAGACCTTTTATGTGCCGCACGATGCCGTCGACCCGGTTGGTTTCATCGCCTCCAGCGGTTACGGCTCTATTGGATTCCTAACGGATCTCGGGTTCGCCACCAAACTGGTCCAGGAACGAGTCCGCGAGGTGCACACGCTGGTGGTGGAGACCAATCACGACGAACGCAAGTTGCAGGATGACCAGAAAAGACCGTGGTCGGTGAAGCAACGAATTCTGTCCCGTCACGGGCACCTTTCAAATCATGCGGCCGCAACTCTGGTCGCTAACATTGCCGGTGATTATCTGGAACGCGTCATTTTAGGGCATCTCAGTCGCGACTGTAACACTCAGGAGCTCGCGTTGGGCGAGATGGAGCGCCTCGGGTTGGACCGGCTCGAACTGTTCTGCGCGCAACAACACGAAGTAAGCCCCCGCTTTTCCATCGGCCGAACGTTGCCTGAAATCACCGATCAAGACGACCTAACGAAGATAGCAGAGCAAGTAGATCCAGTTGCTTATCACCAGGGCAAGCAATATCACGCGCAGTATACGTTGAACCTGCAGTGGGATGCGATCTAGTCTGAGCCGCTTTGTTCGAAAGAGGAGCACGGCAACCGCGTAGAGATCGAAAATAATTACCCCCAGGTACACCAGGCACATCAAGGGATTGGTGCGGAACGCCAACCCGATGTTACCGTGAACCAACGCTAACGCACTTCGAGTTGCGCCACAGGTTGGACAGGGAACTCCAAACGAGTGGCGGAACCAGCAAACCGGCCAAGGCAATCCCAAGCTAAGCCAAGCTAGACAGCCGATTCCAAAGGTAGCGCTCGCAAACAAGAACCAGGGTTCGAAATCGGTCTCCCGTGGTGCCAGTGGGCGAGCGATAATCCAGCCGAGCTTCACGATTGTTGATGAGACGCAACCATGGCAAACACCCCCAGGAAAAGGCCTACGCAGCTCAAGATACAAATCACGTATGGTGCCAAAATGGCCACGGAAGATTTCCAGCCTTCTATGCCGTGGACTTTGGAAAGCCCGATAATACTGGCGATGCAAAAGAATGTGGGCGCTATCAGGTAAAAGCCGCAATATGGGATTACCCAAAAAACTTGAGCCGCTGAACAATAGGACACCACTTTGTATGTTGCATCGTACCCTTTATTTGCTCCTCCAAGCAGCATCAGGACTAAATGATGGACTCCGGCCATCAGGAAATTGAACGCCAAAAGAATCACCGCATCCAGAATGAGAACTCCAGGCACCAATATAAATAGAACCCAAACCGGAACATTGAAATTTCTAAGCTCTTCCGAGCGTGAAAGGGTCTGCGAATAATAGGGAAGCTGAACCATTAGCACAGGGATCGAGATCAAGCTTGAGATCAGCACCACAACCAACTGCGCCATCGCAAAAAACGTCGTCGGCTTCATGAGCCGGCCATCCACCGGCATTCGTGGGAAGGTCAAATGAGGTTCGAATAAAACGTCCCGAATCGTCATAAAAAACGCCGGAAGCAGTTTTACTCCCGGGCGACGCTCCCAAGCAGGCGCCACGTCCGGTCGAGTCGCGCTAGGCACGATAGCGTCGCTCGGTGGCGGCGTCGGATAAGCCGGAGCGGGAGGCTCGACCGGAGTCGCGGGAATGCGAACCCCAGGGAAATCGGAAAGCGGCTTCCAGCTTTCCATTCCTTCTTGCCAGGCTAGATCCGTAGCGACGAACTGCCCCTGATCAAGGCCCCGTTGAACGTCCTCAAGCGTGTATTTGCCGAGATGTTGGCCAGCCCGATTGATCCAGATGTCCATTCTGCCATGGGTTGTAATGGAAGATATGGGTGAAGGTCAACGGCGAACGGTTTCAGGGTCCACCGTTCACAGTTCGCCGTTCACGGTTAACCGTTGTCAGTCAACCGGAGACGCGGCACCCTAGTGACTCATTAGTCCCATAGGTTGCATAAGTCCCATTCGATCGGAGGCCCTGCACCACCAAACTGGCTTGCAGCGAATCCAGAGCCCAAGCCTCAACCGCAAACCGCGAACGGTGAACTTCTAACTCAGTTCCGGTTCCGGGCCGTTCATGAGGGCCAGAATATGTTTCTTTTTCTGGTCGTAGCTCAGCGTGTGAAAATTTCGAATTTCTTCGACGCGACGCACGCCATTCAGAGAATCCAAGAAATGGGTGTATTGGGACGCGAGCTCAGTGGTTTCCATGTAACGATCTCGCAGGTTAGCGTTCTGATAAGCGTTACCGGACCGAGACTCGAATAAATGAAACCGGAGCCACCGCCGGTCGGTGCGAGACACCTTCTGGCTGCGGCGGAAAAAGGCCACGTATAGCAACAAGACCAGATAGGTATCCACCAAACCCTGCAGCTCCAAATTTCGCGCAAAATCTTCGCTATCGATGCGACGCAAACCGGCTTTGAACTGAAGCGCTGCATGCAAGGCGTGATTGATCTCTTCCACGAACATGATCAGAGATCGAATATTGGAATTCGAAAGGCCGCTTCGCGGATCGTACTTTTCCAATTGCTCGATCAACCAGCTGGAATAATAGATCCCAACGTACAGTCGATCATCCGCGGTCCTGAGGAATGTACGCGCCAGATCGCTCAGCTCTCGCGACGCTGCGCCGGCCAAACGGGACAAGTGGGCGCACCGGGAACGATCAATCAAGCAGTCTTCCAGATTAATGCCGACACTGGCATAAGTACGCTCGAACAAACGCTGCAGTTCGCTGAAAAGCGTCGGGTTCATAGCAAAAAATTAAGTTTGGCAGTAACGATGATCTCCGAGATCAACCAACTCGTCTGCCAGCTTGTTGAGAGCCAAACGGCAGTCTCGGAATCGGTCCGCTAACGTTTCGAAAACGGGACAAAGTTCGAATTTCTTGGCCACACCATGTGTAGCGGCTGCGTGGAAACTGGTCTTACCCAGTTCTTCGTAGAACGAACAACTCGGCGCCCCTCGTTGGCGGCGCGACTCGATGTTTTCGTGAAAGATGCCCGTTACGAAAAGCGCATAATTCCCTACATGGGTCTGAATCAAAAAAGCCTGATAGGGGGAAGCGCCTTTCAAGGCCAACAACAAATCCGACAAATAGGTGGCCGGCGCATCCGCCACCGGTCCTCGCATCTGGCGCGCACTGGAAAACTTCTCCAGCAGTGCTGCCACATAATCAGTCAGGATTCGGTCCTCAATGCCGCTGCGGCGCAAGACTAACCTCGACAAAATGTAAAAGTAAAATTGCGGCGAAATGGTCAGGTTGCCTGTATTCTCAAGGATCGCGTGATACAGAGACTCGTGGTCCAGGATCTGATCCCGAGTTTCGGGATCGGTCAAAAGTTCGACTAAGCTGACTTGTTGCCGGCGGTCCCGCGCGAGAACTCGAACCACGAATTCAAAATCCTGTGCGGTAAACCTGGCCCGACAGTTCGGTTGAATCATCGGGACTTCTTCTTTAGCAAATAATGGGCCATCTGGGAAGACTTCTCTTGTTAAATCTCCGCCTCTTTTTGCGTTTCGCTTATAGTTCGCTCGAAATCAGCAAGATGGGCGTGTGGGAGGAGAAAGTGAAAAGTGAGAGGTGAAAGGTGAAAAGTAACAGCCTCGGCTCTTCTCGCCTTTCACCTGTCACTTTTCACCTTTCTCCTCCCAGTGAACGCCCCTTTGCCAAACCGCGTCTTTGGTCGATGATTTGGCCTGATGTTCCACAGACTCGTCCGCATTACCCGGTGGCTTTTCCTGGCGCTGGTGTGTGCGGGGCTGACCTGGCTTGGTTGGTACGGCTACACCAAGGGATTGGGACGCCATTGGCGGTCACTCCTGGAAAAAGAATTCGCCCGGTACGGTCTCTACATCGACATCGGCAAGATCACCTTGGACCCGTTCCGAGGTTTGATTGCTCGGGACGTACAAATATTCAATAACGAACAGGAAGAGAATCTCCTGACCGAGATCAATCAGGTCTCTCTCGATATTAATTACGCTAACCTCTTTCAACATGGGCCGGCGCTAAATTCCGTGGATCTGAGCGGCGCGACCCTCCTTGTGCCATTGAATTTTCGATCACCGCAGAGCGGCAAGGTTCGGGTCACAGACTTTCATGCCCGCATCTATTTGTTTCCGGGCCGGATCGAAGTAAGGCAAGCATCCGCGCACCTGTACGGTATCCGCATCAACGCGGCCGCGACTCTGATCCATCCGCAGAATATCTCGACGGCGGTTGCCGCGGTCGCGAACGACCCGGATCCATCGGATGTCACTATTAAGTTCATTGCCGCTCTGTTCCATGAGCTACGGGGGATTGGTTATGTCGAACCGGCGACCCTAAGTTTCGCTTTTCAAATGGACCTGGCCAACCCTCGTGACTGGCGGATTAACGACGGGAATCTGGTCGCCGCAGACGTGAAAAAGAATGGCGCAGAGCTCAAAGATGTCGCTGCAAAATTCAGCTTTGCAAATCAGCGGTTTTCTCTTCGCTCTCTGCATGCTACCGATGCCAGCGGCGAATTTTTTGCTCTTGGCACTTGGGATACCGCCACCGGTGAAAAGAAGTTTCAGGTTCGCAGTAGCCTGGATCTAGCGGAACTGTTGAAGGACGAACCCGGGTTTGATTGGCTACGCGAATGGGACTTTACCAAGGCTCCCGAGCTCGAGTTGGAAGGAGCTCTCCTACGCAACTGGGAACCCCAGATCATTGGGAAACTGAGTCTGGAACAGTTCTCGGTTCGGGGGGTTCCCTTTCAAGGTTTACGCGCTGAATTTTCCAGGCAAGGAAAGTCTTGGATGGCTTCTAACGTCGAGCTGACGCACCGAACCGGCACCGTAACCGGTGAAATCATCGATCGTCCCGGACAATTTCGTTTGCGACTTCATTCCGCTCTCAATCCAAAGGCGATAACGGCCCTGCTCCCCAACACGTTTTTGTCGCTGTTATCGGAATGGGACTTCCAAGCACCACCGGTTGTTCAGCTGGATTTGGTGGGCTCGAGCCCCGAGATTCAACAACTCACCGGCGACGGTCAATGCTGGCTAGGACCAACTCGGTTTCGGGGCGTTTCCATGAATTCCGGCTCTGGCACGTTTCGTCTGAAACCATACCAAGTTTCCGTAGAAAATGTTCGGATCTCCCGCGATGAAGGCATGGCGACAGGCTCGTTTGTTGTGGATCTGCGGACGAAGAACCTGGCTCAGCTAGAGGCTCAAGCGCATTTACAACCGGCCGCCATGGCAGCCTGGTTCGAACCTTCGCTCCTTCCTTTATTCGATCATCTTCAATTCCCGCAAGCACCCAACCTCAGCCTTAAGTCAGACGAGCAAGACGGACGAACCGAGTTTTCCATGCACATCGATATGAACTCTGGAGTAGTCTTTCAGTGCGGCCTTTTGGAAGTGCCACTCGCTTCGGCCGGTGCGGATCTGCATAAACAGCAAGACGAAATTGACCTCGCCATACCGAACGGCCGGATTGGTGCGGGTCAGTGTTCCGTGACGGTCCAACAAATGCATCCCAACGCTGCCCTCGACTCTCAGATTACTTTCGACCGGGTTTCGCTCTCGGACCTAAGAGTTCGGTCTGCTCTGCTAGCCGGTTGGCAAGGACAACTCAGTGGCTCGTTAAAGAGCCGATTTGGTGTTTCCGATTCCTCTCGGGATAGTGCAGAAGGGAAATTGGTACTAGATGCCGCTGATTTGAGTGGGGCACATTTTGTAGAGCCCGGGTTCAAGAAGCTGGTTTCCGCAGGGTTTGACCGACTTGGACAGTTAACCGCCGATTTCGTCGCTAACCTCGGCCTTCTAAAAATCAGCCGATTGAGTTTAGCCTCAGGCCAGCATGTTCTCGATCTTTCCGGATCCGTGGATTTCAGTAGTGCCGCTATCCATCTGTCGGGTCGTCTCGACCAGGACGCCGGCACCGCTCGCGTGACGGGATCTATCACCGAGCCCGATTGGGAGATCGTTTTCCCGCGTAGGGACTGACCGCGCAAACAGCCGATAGGGCGTAGTGAGCGGAGTAATGGAGTGGTGGAGTATTGGAGTGATGGCTCGATACTGCGATGGTATAGAAAAGCGCCGTCCACAATCTCAATACTCCAACACTCCGTTTTTCCGTTACTCCGTACCTCCTGATCATGCCTTCCCTTCCCAAGACTCCGCCACCACTCGCTCCGCTCCTTGGCGCTCACATGTCCATCTCCGGTGGACCAGCCAAGGCATTGGAGCGAGGCCATTCCGTGGGTTGTACCGCGGTACAGATCTTCGTGAAGAACAATATGCAATGGTTCGCGAAGGACTTTGCCACGGCGGAGCTGGAAGCATTCGCAAATTCTTCCTATCGGCCGGCAATCGTCTTCGGTCACACGAGCTATCTGATCAATCTTTGCGCGACTGACCCTGTGACCTTTGAACGATCCCGTGCGGCTTTAAAAGCTGAGCTGGAAAGAGCAGATCAGCTGGGGCTGCCTTTCTTGGTCCTGCATCCTGGCGCTCACATGGGAGCTGGTATCGATACCGGTCTGGCGCGGATAGTGGAGAGCCTTGACTTCGTTTTGGCTTCGCTGCCGAAAGGGCGATGTAAAGTCGCGCTGGAAGCAACCGCCGGCCAAGGCAGTACCATCGGGAGTAAGTTCGCCGAATTGGCCGTTATTATCGATCGTTGCCGCTATCCAAAACGTCTTTCCGTATGTTTGGATACATCCCATCTTTTTGCTGCCGGATACGACATTTCTACGCCCAAGAAGTTTTGGAATGTATTCGCTCAATTTGAGAAAGAGGTTGGTTCTACTCGTTTGGCGGCTTGGCATTTGAACGACTCCAAAGCGGCTCTCGGTTCCCGGGTTGATCGGCACGAACACATCGGCAAAGGGAAGATCGGTCTCGCTCCATTCCGCGAAATCATGCGGTCAGAGCAGTTCAGCCAAATCCCGAAGGTCTTGGAAACCCCAAAGGGTGAGGACCTGGCGGAGGATCGCGTCAATTTAGGGGTGCTGCGGAGCCTGCTTTAGGCGAATGGGCGAATGGGCGAAACGGCGACGGACGATCGGTAGGGCGAAAGACTCGGCGCGCCCACGGTAAGGCTTTACATTTGACGGTTGGTCGCGCCGGTTTTGAGCCGCGACGTGGGTTCGGCAGGTCTTTGAGATCGTCGCGTACCTGGATTTCCATTCGCGCTATACCATGGGCGAAGCCACACCCCACAAAACGGCTCAAAACCGGCGCGGACAAACGAAAGCGCTAATCACGCACCATCCGCGCAGAGTTTTTCGCCCTACCGATCGCGAGCTCATCATTCGCCGCGTCGCCGTTTCGCCCTTTCGCCGTCTCGCCCATTCGCCGGTTCGCCGTTTCGTCACTCACTTGGTGCGACGTACACAGCATTTCGCACATAGGTGCCAACATACCGATAGTGGCTTTTGATGTACTCTAAAGTCGCCGTTGCCCAGACGCTGAATCGTGAAGATTCCGTGGCGTTGATGGGGTCGTCGTTGATCAGGATCACAGCGGGTTTCTTCTGTTCGATCGCCGCGATAGCCTCGTCGTCGAATGTCGGCGGCCGCGTCGCATTATCGACATAAAGATTATAAAGATAACTTCGACGATTGGTCATAAAGTTGACCGTTGGCGCATACGGATAACAGATTACCCAATCACTCTGTGCCGAGTTCTGGGTTACAGCCTGATATAAGCCTTCGTATTCGGGTTTTTGGTCTTTGGGTAAATAGGCCAAGACCCCATTGTCAGCTCGAAACAATTGTTCGTTAGGTTTCTTTCGCCCGATCGATCCCATCCAGGGGACCGCTAACCCGTAATCGAGATAAAACCAAAGTTGCACTAATAGAAAAAGCAGCCAGAGCCGCGTACTCCATCGCAACCACGTCTGTGGAGACTTCCAACGCCGAAGCGCCATCCCGAAGGAACAGGCGGAAACCACCAGGAACGGGCACATCATCTCACTCAAATGTTGTGGGACCGGCCGGAAAAAGAAATATTGCGGAAACAGAGTGAAGGTCGAGGCCAGACCGATGATTAGAACCAATGCTTCGCTTTTTTCGTTGGCTCGGTTTCTTCTCAGTCCGGACAGAGCCGACCACAGAGCGGCAACTCCCAAGATGCCTCCGCCTAGGATCGGATAATACAGAAGGAACACCAGGATCCGTTTTTTTCCGAACTTTTCGGTGAACATCTGCGTCCAATTCGGCAATCTTCGCGTTGAACGATCTGCGACCGGCGGCGCCGGCGATGCATCGGCCACCGGTTGCGTACGTGGCGACAACTGGATCGGATGGCTCGACTTAAGTGGCTCCAGCCCAGCCACACTCTCTGCTTTCTCCTCAATAAACTGCCAATAACTTAGATAGTCTTCCCAAAACGCGGCGGCAAACCCGTGTTGCTCGGCATAATAAGAGATTGGCAAATGCACCACCAGAAAGCTCACCGGTAGAGCGATAATAGTGACTAAGGCATTGCTGAGACGTCGCTGGGAGGTGTCCCCGCCTAGAAGCAAGTAAGCGACCACACTTGCCAAGGCCACACCGCAAAAGAAAAAACCGAGCTCGATTCTGATCAAAAAGGTGAGCGCAATTGCGAACGCGGCCACGATAATCCAGATCAGACGATGGTTAGAAGACCGATGCGGTAATGCAAATGCTTCTAACAGTGCCGTCAGATTACCGACTCCAAGCAGCCCTAAGTAATTCCGAAACTGAATTCCGGGGATCAAGATCAACACTAGTGCACAAATGAAGGCCAGCACGAGAGAGCCTGAAACCCGACGAACCGTCCGGTAAGCCAGCAGCGCAGTGACGATCGATAGAATAAAGAAGAAGATCCGTACGACGGTAAAATTCGGACCGAAGGCCTGGAACAGCCAAACTAACGGATAAAACCAGAGCAGGTTGTAGCCGAGAAACGTGTCGATAAATGGTCGCTGCCCTTCGAGCAACCTTTGCGCAATCACCGCCGTCGTTCCGCCTTCGCCACCCAAATCCAGTCCGGACAATGCGTAGGTTGAGTAATACGCAATCGCAATGACTACCAGTAGCCACGGGAGCCACCACCGCCTTGAGTTCCCCTTTTTCGGAGCTCCGGGTGTTGAGACGGGCTGTCCGGGTCCGTCGCTTGATGCTAGGTCAGTCACAGGAACTCGCCTCGATAAGCTTCGGCACTAGGCCTGGGCAAGTGGAAAATAATTATTTGCTATTTGCTATCTACTACTTGCTATTTCCCCCCATGACTCACCTCGAACGTGGTAAACTCGTGCTCAATCTCGAGATCGAGGAACTGAAACGCTTGGTTGATCGCCTCGATGATCGGTTCAGCCAGGCGGTTGATTTGTTACGTGCCACCACGGAAGCGGGCCGGAAGGTGATCGTATTGGGGGTAGGTAAATCGGGTCAAGTCGGCGAGAAAATCGCGGCCACATTGACCAGCACCGGATCCCCGGCTGTGGTTTTGAATCCACTGAACGCTTTGCATGGCGATTTGGGCATCGTCAGCGCTGGAGACGCCGTATTAGCTCTCAGTTACGGCGGCGAGACCTCCGAACTATTAAATATTCTGCCGGCACTAAAACGTTTTGATGTGCGCTTGATTGCATTTACCGGGCTGTTGTCTTCGACCTTAGCCCGGCATAGTGACATCGTCCTGGATTGCTCGGTCCAACAGGAAGCATGCCCGCTAAATCTCGCGCCGACAGCCAGCACCACGGTCATGCTGGCGCTGGGAGACGCTTTGGCCATGGCTTTGCTCGAAGCGCGCGGGTTTCAACGAGAAGATTTCGCTAAATTTCATCCAGGCGGCCGCTTGGGAAGAGTCCTCCTGCAAAAGGTTGCCGATGTGATGCGACCGGAAGATCGGATGCCGATCGTTGCGCCGGAGACCGAAATCTTGCCGGTGTTACACACGATGAATGAACGCCGGGCCGGCTTGGCCGTGATCGTGGGTTCAGATGGAAAATTAGCCGGGATTTTTACCCACGGAGATTTTGTCCGGTCGTTTGAGCACAACCCTTCCCTAAGCAGCGATCCGGTTTATCAATATATGAACAAACATCCGGTGACGATCGGTCTGGATCGTCTTGCGGTTGAAGTGCTCAACGTTCTGGCCCAACATCGAATTGATGATTTGGTGGTAGTCGACGACACTGACCGCCCGGTCGGCATTATTGACTCACAGGATTTGACGAAGTTGAACCTTTTGTAATTGTTACCGTCTTCTAGTGATAAGATAATTTAGCGTCCGGCAATCATTTTTATGGCAGCAGCAAACGATCTTCGTAAAGGAATGGCTCTTC
>JAFAHI010000447.1 GCA_019237325.1 Verrucomicrobiota bacterium
GCGGGAAAACCGCCTGTCCGGTTCGGAGGGAGGGGCGACTTTAATACAGTCGTCCCTACCCCTATCAATCGTTCAGTCCCTCCGGGACGGGAAGAGGGGCAATCAACTTGACTGCCCCCTTTGTCGCTAATGCAGTTACAATTCTCGCTCGATGCTCCGAATCAGCTCGCGAAATAATTCATCTGTTCGAGATCGGCAATCAGTCCGGGCCCAGTCGGGTGCCAGCCCAGCCGTTTCTGGGTTAAAGCGCTTGACGCTGGAGCGTCGCGACCGACAAACATTGCGAGCCATCCGAAATGGGCAGGAGCCTCCTCCCGAGAAATGGAGACGACAGGAACTTTCAGGCCCTTGCCGATGACTTCTGCGATATCGCGGAGGCGTACACCTTCTTCAGCAACCGCATGGTATTTGGCTCCTGGCTCGTTCTTTTCCAACGCCAGCCTGTAAAGACGGGCCGTATCCTGTACGTGCGCCGCGGGCCAGCGGTTGAGGCCATCGCCGACATACGGCGAAACACCTTTCTCCCGTGCCATAATGATGGCGTACGTGACGAGGCCTTGTTTCACTGGATCGTGGACCTGTGGAAGCCGAACCACGGAGACGTTGACGCCGCGCGCCGCCAATGAGGCGGCGGCCTCTTCCGAGGCGGCACGTGGAATCACCGATGAGGGGATGATCGGATTGTCTTCGGATCCAAGCTGATCCGGCACGGTGTTCGCCAGTCCGGTTCCTGAGGTAACGATCAACGGTCGGTTGGAGCCGGCCAGTACCGAGCCGATGGCCTCGATGGCTTGGCGGTCGGTTTCACAATTGGCAACGAATTTCGAAAAGTCGTTGCCGAACGCGTCGTGCTTAAAGGCGAGATGGATGACGCCCTCCGAAGCTGCAGCTCCGCTGCGCAGACTGTCGAGATCCTCAAGGGAACCACGATGCACTTCAGCACCGGCGGCAGCCAGCGACTCGGCGCCCGCATCGGATCGGGTGAGGCCGAGCACTTGATGCCCTGCTTTGAGTAATTCCTGAACGACAATAGAACCGATAAAACCGGTGGCACCGGTAACAAAAACACGCATAAAAAAACCTCCAGATTAATTGTTCGAGCGGCTAATTAGGCGTAGTTCGTATTCCGGTAAAGTAGTGACCTTATACTGGTATAATAACTAATTGGATAAGTATGCCTGGAACAAATGGCAACCAGCTTGGGACCTATCTAAAGGATCGTCGCGCGAAACTTGATCCGGCGGCGCTCGGTTTTTCCATGACCAGGCGGCGGACACCGGGCCTGCGGCGAGAAGAAGTAGCCCAGCGCGCCAATGTCAGCGCCACGTGGTACACCTGGCTTGAACAAGGGCGCGGCGGTTTACCCTCGGCCGATGTTCTGGATCGGATTGCTCGCGCTTTGATGCTGACCGACGTTGAGCGCGAACACCTTTTCTTCATCGCCTTGGGGCATCCGCCTGAAGTCCGGTACCAGGCCAAGGAAGGTATTTCGCCGCGTATTCAGCGTGTGCTCGATGCACTCGAGTTCAGTCCTGCGTTTGTGAAAACCGTCACCTGGGACCTGGTCGCCTGGAACCGCGCAGCAGCGGCGGTGTTTGGCTATGACGCGCTCGCCCCGGAACACCGCAATATCTTGCGCCGGCTTTTTTTCGATCCTCAGGCCCGCGCTGTACAATTCGACTGGGCAAGTGTCGCCCGGTTCGCAGTAGCAGCATTTCGTGCGGACACCGCACGAGCTGGCGCCTCTGCGGACGTCCAAGAATTGGTGGACGAACTCCGAGGCTTAAGCCCGGAATTTGAGATGCTGTGGCGGGAAAACGATGTGCGTACCCATGGCGAAAGCACGAAACAGTTTCGGCATCCGGTTGCGGGGGTGCTCGAGGTGGAATACTCGGCCTTTTGGATCGATGGGCGCCCTGATCTTAACCTGGTCATCTACAACCCGGTCACACCGAAAGATGTAAGCAAGATCCGCAAGCTGCTCGGCTGAGTCTCGCATGTGAGAGGCCTGCCCTGAGCAAGCATTTAGCGCGTCGAGTGGGTGAGAAGTGATCGGTGAGAGGTGCGAGGTAGTGCTCAGACGCTCGGTCTTGGAAGGGTTTAGCAGACTGTTGGAAAACGGCTCCGTAGGAGTCACATCTTTATAGCTCGTGATACCAAAACGGCGACCAGCTCCTTAGGAGCGACATCTAATCGACAACCACCTTATATGCCGCTCCTAGCGGAGCTGATCGTCTTTTAACTTACCGTTGCTATAAAGATTTCGCTCCTACGGAGCTGGGCATAACAGCGGCTGAATCAGGCCGGAGCGGAATCGCGTTTTTCAACATCACGAAAAGAGCAAAACCACCAAGCGGCCCGGTGCAAACAAAGATGCGGAAGCAAGCGTTCGCACAAGAAGTTGGAACACAAAGAAATGATTTACACAGCAAGGCCGCAGAGGCCGCAAAGGATTTCTACAAGTAAGGTGAAAAGCGTAACTTGCGAATCGAATTGATGAAGCGGTAGCTGGGTTCGAATGATCTTACGAACATGAAACCGAAGCTAGCTGCGTTTCCGAAATGTTACATCGACGAACTATGCGTGCATCAGACCATGACGCTTTTCGATTGGATCGAAATGGCCTCCACGCTCAGTGTGGATGGGCTGGAGTTTTATTCTGGGTTTTTGAAAGACGAGCCGGCGTTTCTTGAAGAGGTCAAGAATCGGCTCCTAAAGCATGGGTTAAAAATGCCGATGCTGTGTTGTTCACCGGATTTTACCCAGCCGAATCCAGAACTGCTAAATGCAGAAATCGAGCGGGAGAAGCGAATGATCGAGCTGACCGCTTTCTTCCGAGGAAAGTTCTGCCGGGTTTTGTCGGGCCAGCGATATCCAGAGGTTTCGCGCGAAGAGGGCATATCTCAAGTGGTTACGGTTCTAAACTCGCTGTTACCGTTCGCCGAGAACCATGGGGTCATATTAACCATGGAGAACCACTATAAAGACGGCTTTTGGCGATACCCCGAATTTGCGCAGAAGATGGATGTTTTCTTGGAAATTGTTGAGCAGATGGATTCACCTTGGTTCGGAGTGAATTTTGATCCTTCCAACACGGTTTTGGCCGGGGAAGATCCAATCCAACTACTTAAAAGGGTCAAACATCGCGTGGTGTCGATGCATGCTAGCGATCGCTATCTTATGAGTGGTACACTCGAAGATCTGCGCAAAGAAGAAAACGAGATTGGATACGCCAACCGGCTTGCCCATGGCGTTATTGGGAAGGGCGTTAACGATTACGATGTAATTTTTACAATCTTGAGAGAGGCCGGGTTTCAGTCTTGGATCTCCATCGAAGATGGAATGCACGGAATGGATGATCTCCGCTCGCCGAACGACCCCTGGAACGATTCGTCTGTCGCCCTTTTTCTCCTTCGTCCCATGTTCCCGAAACTACGGCGGACAGGCAGGGCGCGCGCATTATTCTTCATAGAAACCCCAGGCTCAGTCCTCTCATCCCTTCGGGATAAGTCCGGTAGCGCGCCCGCTAGTAATAAATGTCGACGGCGGCGTTTGTGGCGCCGTTGGTGACAATGGTGGTTTGGACACCGCAATTTGTCTTTGCATCTGTCGGCGTCCAATTGACGGAAGGAGTGGTACTTCCCGTCAGCAGACTGATTCCAGACATCCGGGAATAAGCAGTTTTTGGAAATTCGGTGCATTCTTTAACGCCGTACACTTCCAGAGTTTCCGTGCACCACGTTAGCTCAGCAATGTTACTAATAGAGTAGTCTGTCCCGGCGATCCCGGTAAATGCGCATGAGTAGGTGTATTGGCCGCCGGACTCCCCAGTGAGGGTAATTATGCCGGTTAAGGCTTTGCCCGCTTTAACTTTTACCAATGAGGAGTAATAGGCACTGTTGCCGACAACGTACCAGCTTGCTACCGCCCAATACCTGCCACCTCCGGCCGCACTGGGTCCATATTGTAATACTGGCTGAAGAATAGAGTCGTAACTGCTGGGTTCGATGGAGTTGAATTGAAACAGTGTCTGGCCGTGATAGGCGGCTGGTGCAGGCGGAACGTTCCAGCTGGTTGTAAAAGAGGAAACCGGCGTTCCGGACTGATTAAACCAGCTGGCGTAGCTGATCCACCCGTTGTCTATAAAAGGTTCTCTGGCCTCGGTGGCGCCTGGGGCCGCAAAATCAATGTGAGCGCCGGTCACACGGTTCTGCATACGGATGTGACCGTCCGGCATTTTGATCAGATCGTAGCCTGATAGGATTTGGTGCACGTTTGTTGCATCCCGATATCCGAATGGCGTGAGGACCTGTTTAGAGATCGAGGCGGCGTTTTGCGCCATCAGCGACGTCGATAGAGCAAGCAGGAAGATTCCTGCCGAAAGAACATGTCCGACAGTTTTCAGTAACATACGTTTGGTTTTTTCCTAACCCGCAGGTTACCGGAAACGAAAGACTCAGGGCAATACGTAAAGGTGCGAAGGGTGGACAAAATAGGAAACGAGCCGGAATGAATATCGGGACGCGAAACTTCTTAGCAGGGAGCTCTGCGTAATCGGTAATCAGTAGGCCAGTTACGAGTGATAATATTTCTGTGAATCTGGTTGTACCGGAAACAGGGCCTTCTGGAACATGTTTCGACAACTCTCGGGACCGGAGAGAAGTCGGTAGACAGAGAATTGTTGGTCTTGAAGCCAATGCAAGATCGCCAGGCGCTGTTCAGGGTCTTGCAGGTTCCGGCAGATCTCCGATCGAAAACGATGATCGAGGAAGGTCTCGACTAACAGCGGTGAAACCGAGTCAGTCGGCTCTTGCATGAATAAAAGGTCATTCCTGGTTTTATCCACGCCCATTAAACGGTTGTCTTCATGAAATGGCTCGGCACAATGCACGCTCTTGGTGACGCAGAGAGTCTGCCGTTCTTGGCTCCACTCAAAAACATGACAAATCCCGGACCGCTTTTCGTGAGCATCCGTCAGGTAAGCAACGAGAGTGAATGAAAACGGGGCGGGTGAGCCGGCAGGTTTTATCACAATCGAGCCGTACCACTTCATGTAGTTGCGGTCCCATGAGCTTAGATCAGTCGTGCTGAGAAATTCATCGAAGGTTTGTTCTCCTGAATTGCTCATATTCGTAGTTCGTTGGTGGCTAGGGGAGGGTAGCTCTTTTTTGTTCCGCCTACGACTCTTGTCCCGAAGGGACTTAAGGACTCAGCCCGGGGTTTAACCCCGGGTAGGCGCCGAAACGACCTGCCCTGAACGGGCGGTAGATCATTGTGATTGAACCCGAGGTGACCACAGCCAGGAGAAACCGGATATCTTACGCCCCTACAGGGCGAATCGCTATTTGGCTATATACCCGGGGTTGAAACCCCGGGCTGAGTCCTTTAATCCCTTCGGGATAAGCAGTCAGCGGTCCATTCCTCGCCCCGATGAGGCTTGCTCATCTGGTGCGGCTTGAATTATAACGCTGTGCCTATGGATTTTGCGGTTGTCCAAACCTTCCTTGGGATTGGAGCGGGGGTCATCGCGTACCTCTTAATCTATTGTCTCTTGGGTGGCGTTTACACAGTGAATCAAAACGAGCGGGCGGTGATTACAAATTTTGGTCGAGCCGAGCGGCTGGGTAACCGCACAACGCTCGACCTACCGATCGCTCAAAGTTTGCGTCCAGAACACCGGGAACGGTATGTGTATCCGCAGGTTCGTGTGGTTGGTCCCGGGGGGCCGTATCTGCGGATGCCGTGGCAACGGGTGTACAAGGTGTCGACGGCGATCCAAACCATCAATATCGCTTTCGATCCGGATACCCCGGGCGCGAATTCGAACGGCACAATTTTGGAAGCAGTCACCAAAGACCAATTGAACATCGGTTTAACCGGACAGGTGCGTTACCGGATCAGTGAACAGAACATTTACGCGTACTTGTTCGGGGTGAAGCGGCCCATCAGTCACGTCCTGGGGTATTTTATCTCAATTCTTCGGGAACGAATCGCTAATTATGAAGCACCGGTGGTCAAAGATCCGACGATCGACGTTAACGAACCTACCAGTGAAAGCCTGGCCAAAGCCGGGGTGTCCATCAACGATCTGCGTAAGAATCTGAATGATCTGAACGACCAAATGGACCAGCAATGTCTGTCGTCAGCGGCGCGTTACGGTATGATTTTAGACGCGTCGTTGATTACTGGGATCGATCCGCCGGCCGAGATCGAGTCGGCCTTAGCGGCGATCAATACTGCGCACAACGAAGTGTCCTCTAAGATTAGCGTGGCGCAGGCTTCGGCCGATCAGAAAATCGAGCAGTCAAAAAGAGCGGTGGAGATTGAGACCAATCGAGCCCAAGCCGAAGTACAACCGTTGCGTTGGCTGGCTCAACAGATCGCGGAACTGAAGAGCAGCGGCGAGCACGCTTTGCCAGCTTACTTGCGCAATGTTCGCCTGGATCTGTTCTCTAAGGCGAAACGGGTTGTACTGACCCGGAAGGAGGAGAAATGATTTTTATCGTCGTTTTCATTCTCACCTTTTTTATTTCTATTTTTGCGCTCCCGATCGTTTTAGGTGGGCTGAAGGTCATCAATTTTTACACCACGGTGAACGAGGGCCGATGCAAAGTTTATGTATTGTTTGGCAAGGTATTAGGAATCGTCGATCAACCTGGGCTGCATTTGCTTTGGCTAACGTTGGGACCTCAGGCTGCGCTGGTGCGTTTTTTTGGCCGAGTCTATGAGATCGATCTTCGGCTCGATCAGGAGTATTTGCGAAGTAACCCGGTGAATTCGGAGGAAGGGACCCCGATGGGGATAGGCGTCTGGTACGAAATGCGGATCAAAAACCCGGTGGATTTTATATTTAAGAATGTGGATCCGCGCGGTTCGTTACAGGCGAATGTTGCAAATGCAACCGTTCGGTCCCTCAGCAATATGCCTTTGGAAAGATTGCTGGAAGATCGGCATGAAATGAGCCGGTTAGTCCGGCAGGAAGTGTCACCAAAGTCCCAGGAATGGGGTTACGAGCTGGGCTCGGTTTACGTGAGAAAGGTGCATTTCCGGGATGCAGAGATGATCCGGCAGATCGAACAAAAAGTAGTTAACCGCTTGCGCCAGGTTACTTCTGCTATCCGTCAGGCAGGGAATAACCAAGTGGATATTATTACCAGCGCTGCCGAACGGCAGGCAGCGACCGAGTTTGCCAAGGCGCGCTCGGTCCGTCCTCAGTTAGTCGGCGAAGCACTGCGCGAAATTGGTCAGGATCCGGATGTATTGGATGCCGTATTCGAGACTTTGGAGGTGGACCGAATCACGAAGGGAGGAGCCGAGGTTACCCTGATCCCGGACGGCAACCATGAGACATTAGTTAGCCTCTTGGCAGGTGCAGGAAATCTAACCCAACCGCCACCACCGACTCATTAAAACAACCGCGAATGGACACGAATGGACGCGAACAAAATCTTTCAACCGCAGCCCCGAGATTCTCCGGGGTGAGATGGACGCGGATTTACACAGATATCTTCTGGCCGATTATTCCGGGAGCTAGAAACATTCTTCGCAGCTGACGGGATCCAACGGCCAACGGCGCGATCTAAACCCAGAAGAAAATCTGTGTAATCTGCGTAATCTGTGGATCACTCTCATCTGCATAAATCTGCGTTCATCTGCGGTTGATATGTCTTTTATTCGCGTCCATTCGTGTCCATTCGCGGTTTATCTTTGTGATGGTTTCCCATGTTCTAACTGAGAAGCTTTTTTCTGCGAGGGAGTTTCGGTTTTCGCTGGGGATTGGTTCAGCGGAACCAGCGGGTTTTTTTCGGAATGTTGAAGGGGATCGGTTGCTGGAACTTAGAAGGCAAGCGCTGGACTCAAGTGTTAGCGATTATCTGCAGGCGATTCGGGAAGAGAAAGTTTGGTTGGCGGTACGAGGTTTTGTTAGCGGATTGGAGCCGAGTGCTGATGCCACTTCGATCGATAGTTTGGGGCGAACTTGGGAGCCGGATTTCGTGATACTGGATCGGGCGGCGCCGCATGAGGTTAGGGGTGGTTGTGTCTGTTTTCCTTCTGGTTGGAGTTTGCAGGAGAAAATCGGTAAAAGTCTGTTTCTGACGCATGCACCGGTGCCCGGTCTCAACGACGATCTGGGAGCGAACATTTCGAAGTTATTATCTAAGATTGACGCCGGTCAGTTTTTTCAACGAACGAATTGGGGACTGACTGGGGCAGCTGAGCTCGATCAGCATCCGCGTCATAAGATCCCGGCCATCGCGGCAGCGGCGGATGCGCAGCGAGTTTATTTACGGATTGAATGGCAAGTGCTAACCGCAGTTTCGGCAGTAGCGTTGTTATTCGGTATCAGAGTTTTTCATGTGCCGGTCGAAGAGGTGAAATCGTCTCCGGAGTTGGCCTCGCGATTGGCGAGGAACCTAGAGACAATGCCGGATGCAGTGGCAGAATATAAGCGGCTCGATCAATGCCGCGGAAGGTTGGCGAAGTATTTGCGGGGTTAATGGATCGACGGATTTTTTGGTGGTACCGCTGCTGAAAATGGCTCCGTAGGAGCCGCATCTTTATAGCCCCTGATATAAAATGGCAACAAGCTCCGTGGGAGCGACATCTAGTTGGAACGTCGCTTCGCCTTGTCTACACCCCTTCGATGCCGCTCCTAACGGAGCTGATCGTATGTAAGGACCATCAGCTATAAAGATTTCGCTCCTACGGGCTGCTGACCGGGCGCTGCCGCCCGGTCAGTGATAGCGCTAATGCGCCCTATGCGGCTGCCAGCATCTTGTGTGGATCGAGCACGAATTTCTTGGCCGCTCCTTTATCAAAATCGACGTAACCTTTGGGCGCTTCGTCGAGCGATATGACCGTCACGTTCACTGCTTTGGCGATCGCGATTTTATCGTGAAGGATCGCCTGCATCAGTTGACGGTTGTACTTGAGCACCGGTGTTTGGCCCGTTTGGAAGGCGTGGCTTTTGGCCCAGCCCAAACCTAAACGGATCGAAAGCGAACCGGTTTGTGCCGCGGTGTCAACCCCGCCGGGATCCTCGGTCACGTACAAGCCGGGGATACCGATTGAACCGCCGGCCCTGGTGATCTGCATCAATGAATTGAGCACGGTAGCGGGAGCTTCTTTCTTTGAGTCGGCGCCATGCCCGCGGGCTTCAAACCCGACGCAATCAACCGCGCAATCGACCTCGGGAATACCGAGAAGCTGCTCGACTTGATCAGCCACCGAAGCAGACTTCGAGACGTCGATCGTCTCGCAACCGAACGACCGGGCTTGTTTGAGCCGGTCAGGATTGAGATCAGAAACGAGCACTGCCGCCGCTCCGAGCAAATGGCAAGATGCAGCACAGGCTAATCCGACCGGACCAGCCCCAGCAACTAGAACGGTTGTTCCAGGTCCGACGCCGGCGGAGACCGCGCCATGGTATCCCGTTGGGAAGATGTCAGAAAGACAGGTCAGGTCCCGAATCTTTGCCATTGCCTGGGCTTTATCTGGAAACTTGAGCAGATTGAAGTCAGCATAAGGAACCAACACAAACTCGGCTTGTCCGCCGACCCATCCTCCCATGTCGACGTAACCGTACGCACCGCCGGCGCGTGCCGGGTTCACATTGAGGCAAATTCCAGTCTTTTGCTCGCGACAGTTCCGGCACCGTCCACAAGCGACGTTGAAAGGAACAGAAACCAGATCTCCTATTTTTACAGTCTCGACGTCATGTCCTTTCTCGATGACTTCACCCGTAATTTCGTGCCCTAGGACCAGGCCGGCGGGCGCGGTTGTGCGTCCTCGAACCATGTGTTGGTCGCTTCCGCAGATGTTGGTAGAAACAATGCGGAGGATAACCCCGTGATCGATCTGTTTATTGTCGGGTGCGACAAACTTCGGATAGTCAATGCTTTGCACTTCTACCTTTCCTCGACTCAAATAGACGACGCCACGATTTGTAGCCATAACGATAGATACCTCCTGTTCAGATAAAGAGGCTTCGTGAACCTTGGTGAGCCAAACAACCCAAGCCCCGAGCCGAACATCGTTGGGGGAACCGATTCGCCAAGCCTCGATTTATACGTCAGCGTCCGGCTTGTTCCGACGCTACGGCTGGTGGCGAACGTCGTCAACGCCGGGATCGCGCGGGAACGCCGGGAACGCCGGGAACGCCGGGATCGCCGGGATCGCCGGGATCGCACGGGATCGCCGGGAACGCGCGATGGAGCTGAACGAGCACTAGCGCCCATTGGAGCGATTGTTTTTCGCGTTTGCCCGCGCAGTTTTGCGCGAAGACATAAAAATGGCCGACAACTCGTCTGCTTCGCGCAAAAGAGGAGTCACGGACTCGCTGGAGCCCAATCGGGTATCGGGCAGAAACTCCAGCCAAAAAGCGGTCTCATCGATTTCCTCGAGAGCAATGCTCAGCTTCGAGATAAAATCAGCTCTTGAGCGCGATCGCTGCGTGGCTCGATAGTTCGCCGCAGCCGATGATGCAGCCTTCGCGAGCTGGGTCTGGACAACCCGCCCCTTCGGGCTTTGCGGTATTTCGTCGATCAAGTCAAAGACCTTCACTGCAAATCTCTTTGTTCTAGCTCGCAACTCGTTCATAACGCACTTTATATATGTTTTATATTTAAAAGTCAAAGCGACAAGATGGCCCGTTAATATTTCTGAATCGCTCTCCCTGGCGACGTTCCCGTCCGTTCCCGTGCGTTCCCGGCGATCCCGGCGTTCCCGGCGTTCCTACTCCAACTCCACCAACAGGATATCGTTGGCCAGAGCGATCGCTTGCTCAACCGTCGGACTGTAGCGCTCCTTGAACGCAATTTCGTAGGTCACAGGATGACCGAAAGAAGTCTGACGTTTGTAGATTCTTAGTGTCCAACGCCGGGCGCATGAATCGAAAAGGAGTGAGACGTCGGCGCGTTCAGCACGAATGAAAGATCCGTGTGCTTCGTGGTTCCAAATAAAGCTGCTTTGTTCCAATCTCAGACCGTTGACAGCATTGATAATGCCAGGGCGGGGGGTGGAATAGCAAATCAAAAGCGGACTCGCCTGAAGCCCGTCAGCATGAGCCGGCGGCTGACGGAACAAATGGCAGATGGCGGATGCCGGAGGGCTCTGATGTGAATTTCCAATCTGTCATCCGGGGATGAGCTTCAGGCGAACCATCCCTGCGGATGATCCGCGTCGGAAGCGATAGCAACTCCGGAATGATTCTCGTAGTAACACTACGCGAAAATCTTGCATTTTACGTCGTTCCTCGATAGTGAGAAAATGACCTTTCACCCCCAATCTGTCCTGTTCCCCGAAGAAATATCGCTATGAGAAAAATTCTATTCGCCGCTTTGGCGCTATCCCTTGGGCTGACCGCGCAATCGGGCTTCGCTCATTCCAAGCCTTACAACATCGCCGTAATCATCAAGGCGACGGATTCCGATTTTTGGCAGTATGTGATTATCGGCGCCGTCAATTACGGTCTAGACAATCCGGACAAGGCAAAAATTAGTTGGTACGGACCGAAGTCCGAGGCTGACATCGAGAAGCAAGTAGCCCTCCTCGAGGATATCGTTTCCAAAAAACCGGATGCGATTGTGATTGCCTCAACCAGCTCAGACTCGACGGTCCCGGCTTTGGAGAGAGCGATCGACGAAGGGATTGCCGTAGTGACGATCGATAACAAGGTAAATTCGGATAAGATCCCGGCCTTTTTGGCTACAAACAATAAGGTTGGAGGAGGGCTTTGCGCCGATCAAATGGTCGCAAATCTCAAAGCCAAAGGAGTCCCGCTTAAAGGTACGGTCGGGTTGGTCAGCGCCATGGCAGGCATCCAAGTACTCGGAGACCGGGACCAAGGTTTCCGAGACAGAATGAAGGAGATCGCCCCGGATATCAACGTGCTCGAGACGCGTTTTACGGATAACGACATCGCGAAATCGTTAGCTGCTGCCGAGGATATTGGGACATCTCAGGGAGACAAGCTGATCGGGATTTTCGCCGACAATAATCATACTGGAGACGGAGTTGCCCGGATGATCAGCGAGCGCAACCTGGGAGATAAACTGGTTGCAGTCGCCTATGATTCAGATCCGGAAGAGGTAAGCGCTTTGAAATCTGGGGCGTTAAAGGCGCTCATTCTACAGGACCCTTACGGTATGGGGTACAAAGGTTGCACGACCGCTGTAACGATGCTCGATGGCGGAAAGGTGCCTAAATACTTAGACACCGGTGCGGTTGCAGTGACCAAGGACAACATGAATGATAAGAAGATCCAAGATCTGTTGGATCCGACCCGGCTGAAGCGCTAAGAGCCAACGGAGCCGCAAGCCAAGGCAGTAACCGCGAATGGACACGAATTGACGCGAACGAGTGTCTCTTATTCGCGTTCATTCGCGGTGTAATTTGTTGGTAATTCAGTCTGCGGGCTCGCTCCTCGATTTCTCCTTGTAGACATGGCAGAACAATCTGGTCCAGACGTGGTATCCATGATGGATATCCGCAAGAGTTTCCCTGGGGTCCATGCTCTCAAAGGGGTAAGCCTCGATGTCAAAGCCGGAGAGGTTCACGGGCTGGTAGGCGAAAACGGAGCTGGCAAATCCACGCTGATCAAGATTTTGATGGGGGCGTACACGAAGGACGCCGGAACGATTTCGATCGAGGGTAGAGAAGTTGAGATCCATACTCCCTTACAGGCTAGGGCGCATGGATTGATGGCGGTTTATCAGGACGTCATGCTGGCACGGCACCTGTCAGTCGGTGAGAACTTCTTCTTGGGAAAGCTCCCCCGCAGCCGGCTAGGATTAATCGACTGGAAGAAGATTTCCGAGGTAACCCGGGAGACTCTCGAGGAACTGGATCTTTCCATCGATCCTCGGATGCTAGTCCGGCGCCTTCCACCGGCTCAGCAGGAAATGGTGACCATTGCGAAAGCGGTCTACCAGAAAAGCAAGCTGATCGTATTTGATGAACCGACCGCTCTCTTAACCAACGAGCAAGTAGCGGAGCTTTTTACTGTCATCGAAAAGCTGAAAAAAAAGAAAGTCGGCATCATCTATATCTCCCATCGGCTCGAGGAGATCTTTGCCATCTGTGATCGCGTGACCGTTTTGAAAGACGGGGAGCGTGTCGGCACGTCCAGCGTTTCCGAGACTAACCAGGATGCCCTGATTACCAAAATGGTGGGGCGCAGTGTTGGGGAGATGTACTCGATCCGGCGTCCGGAGCGGGGCGAGAAAGTGCTGGAAGTGCGAGGACTAAAGCGGGAACCGCATTTTCGAAATGTGAGCTTCGATGTCTATCGCGGCGAAGTCTTGGGGTTCTTTGGGTTAGTAGGCGCAGGCCGGACGGAGATCCTTCGGTGTATCTTTGGCGCAGACCGTTGTGAAGGGGGCGAGGTGAAACTTCGGGGACGCCAGGTAACCATTCATTCGCCTCGGCAGGGCGTCCGTGCCGGGATCGGCCTGCTTCCGGAGAATCGCAAGGCCGAAGGTTTGGCCATGTCGTTAGGGGTAGATATCAACATTAATCTAGCCTCCTACGATCTCATTTCCCGAGCTGGATTTGTGAACGTGGGCCGCGAGGCCTCGCGGGCCCGGAGTTTCGTCTCGAGTCTGAACATTCGGACGCCGTCAATCAAACGGAAGGTGCGGAATCTAAGCGGCGGTAACCAGCAAAAAGTTGTCGTGGCGAAGTGGGTGTCCCGCGAAAGCGACATTTTTATCTTTGATGAGCCGACGGTTGGAGTCGACGTCGGTGCGAAGTTGGAGATTTATAAGTTAATCGAGATGCTTCTGGCCAAGGGCAACGGCATCATCCTGGTCTCCTCGTACCTGCCAGAGGTCATGGGTCTGGCTGATCGGATGCTGGTCGTTTACGAAGGAGCCGTGACGGGGATGCTTGGACGAAGCGAATTTGAAGAGGAAAAAATCCTGCGCTTGGCCTCAGGTATTGTCGGCGCCGGCGACAATGCAAAAAAATGAGTGCGCCTAGTTCGAATAGTGGTTCCAGGGCTACCTTGATGGGGACTCTGAAGTTCCTTCACGCGGGCTTTGCGGAAGGAATCCTGATCCTCATCTTGCTGGTTTTCTTCGTGGTTCTCGCTTTCGCCGCTCCGAGTTTTCTAACGCTCAACAACTTATCCAACCTCGTCCGCCAGGTCTCCATTATCGGGGTCGTGGCAATCGGGATGACCATTGTTATCATCTCGGCGGGAATCGATCTCTCGGTTGGTTCGGTGGTTGGATTCAGCAATGTGTTGGTCGCTATCTTGATGACTCACGGAATGCCCATCATCCCGTCTATTCTGATCACACTTGCCGCGGGCTCAGCCTTGGGAGTTTTCAGTGGAGTACTGATCCATGACGGTCGCGTGCCCCCGTTCATTGCCACCCTTGGCATGATGACGGCGGTCAGGGGACTCCTCATGCTGATATCAGACGCTCGCATGATCGCCGGTCTTCCGAGGCCTTTCTTAAACTTCGCCCAGATCAACATTCTTTGGATGCCCTCACTGTTTTTCGTTTGGCTCGTGGTCATCGTGCTATCGATAGTGATCACTACCCTCACACGGTTTGGACGAAATGTGTTCGCGATCGGTAGTAACGCGGAGGCGGCCCGCTTGAGCGGCATCAATATTCGTTTCACCCTGTATGGCGTCTATGCGTTCGCGGCTTTAGCTTCTTCCGTAGCGGGAATCCTCTATACATCGCGCTTGGCGAATGGCATTCCGACTGCGGGAGAGGGCTACGAGTTAGATGCTATCGCCGCTGCGGTCGTTGGCGGAGCTAGCCTGATGGGTGGGGAAGGGACCATACTTGGAACCGTCCTGGGCGCTCTGATTATTGCTACGCTAAGGAATGGAGGAAATCTCTTGGGGATAAATCCGTTCATCCTCCAGATCGCCATCGGGATGCTCATTGTTGTGGCCGTGCTGATAGATCAGCTCACCAAGCGAAACCGTTAAGCCGCACAAGGACCGAAACCGTTAGCGGATCATTTGGAGGACACGCCAAGTTGACAATCGTAGAAGCGGCCGCCGTCCCTCGATCAGGAGCTCACAGGCCGGAACACCGCATCGAGATCAACCGCTAGCCCAGGGAATAGTGGGCTGGTGGCCTGGTGCGGTGAATGGACCCGGTCCCCGGGTTCGTTCGGATTCTCTCCGAACCGGTAAACCAGCACCTCGCTGGCTTCAGGATCGAGAGCCCAATATTCGGTCACTCCTTCGCGGGCGTAAACCGCTCTCTTTGTGTTCAGGTCCAGGTCTTGAGAGCTGGGGGAAAGAATTTCGGCAATAAAATCGGGGGCTCCTTCGCAGCGTCTGGTCTTGAGAATGTTGCGTTTGGCATTCAGCGCCACGAAGAGGTCCGGCTGCCATATGCTTGTCCTGCTGAAATAAACGTCGGCTGGGGCCAGGAACAGAATCCCGATCGGGTCTTGCTCGAGGTAGGAGTGTAGTATGAAACCGAGGTTTTTTAATATGCTCTGATGATAAAGGTCTGGAGCTGGCGCCATGTACAGGTCCCCTTCGATCAACTGGTAAAGGTTACCTTCCGGAAGACGATAGTAATCTTCCTCGGTGAGTGGTGGTGCATGCGGGCGAACACTCATATCGGCAAAGCGTACCTGACCTTAGTCCAGGAGTTATTTCAAATCCAGAGGCAGCCACACGCCATACGGCTCAAATCCGGCGCGGTCGACCGGTTGGGAGAAACATCCGCTTGGCGCGCCGAGACCCGCCGCCGCTACGCTTTGGCGCGGCCCTGCTGCTGGTCGTGCTCGGCCTTAAGATTGGGCTGCGACGTAGGCTTTGCGAAGTCGGGTTTTCGCCCTACCAGGCGACCTCTGTCCGAGGCCTCTTTCTTCGCGGGCATCCGAGCAAAAGAGCGGGAGTTCACGGAGTAATAGGAGTACAATGAGCGCCGGAAGTCCGAACTAGTGTTTACAAAGACAAATCGAGCCTTATTTGCAGTCAAACTTCCAAGACCGGATTTGACAAACAGGAGCGCCATATGCAGCACAACAATGTAGGAACTGGCGCTGGCCTCGTAGCTACCGCCTCTAACTCCGCAGATCTCGAAGTTAAGGATGCACAACTCATCTTCGGAGCCGCTTGGCGCGAGCTAGAGGGAGAGTTCGGCCGCAGCGAGATGAGGTTCCCAAGGGAATTAATCCTGCTCGGTGGAGCGCCTGGCGCTGGCAAAGGGACCAACTCCGATTTCATCCGCTCGGTACGCAGTATCGACGCGCCGCCAGTCGTCATATCGCAGCTACTTGACACCCCAGAAGCGCTTGCCATCAAAGCGCGCGGGGGGATGGTTGGCGACCGAGAGGTAGTCGGCATCCTTTTCCGCAAGCTGTTGGAGCCCGAATATAAGAACGGCGCGTTGCTGGACGGCTTTCCCCGCACCAAGGTCCAGGTCGAGTGCCTTAAGTTGCTCTTTGACGAGATGATCACGTTACGGCGGGAGTTCACCGGGACTCCTGATGAGGCTTATTTCAAGAAGCCCATCTTTCAGATCATGGTGCTGTTCGTAGATGAAGGAGAGAGCGTCGCCCGTCAACTTAAACGGGGTCGTCAGGTAGTGGCCCACAATGAGGAGGTCATTCGTTCGGGGGTCGGTGAGTTATGGGAGGAACGGGCTACGGACTCCAGCGAGGCGTTGGCTAGGAATCGTTATCGCGTATTCAAGGAGCAAACCTACGATGCGCTGCTTTCCCTGAAGCAAATCTTTCATTACCACTTCGTCAACGCGCAAGCGCCCATCCCCGAGGTGCAAGCCAACATTCTCCGCGAGCTCGAATACCAAAGCTCGCTGGAATTAGATCCGCGAACCTTTGATCGGGTACGGAGGTTGCCGTTGGCCAGCGAAATCGTCCGGCACGCTCGCCAAGATCTGGTTCGCCGTCTGGACAGTTACGAGGTGGAACGTCCGGAAACGTTCGCCCAAGTGATTGAATTTATTGAGGCAAAGATGATGCCGATTGTTGTCCGCCATGCCGTGTCGGGCGTTGCTAACATCAACTCAGAGGACGTTCTGTTTCAGGATCCGCTTGCCCTCGCGATGTTAATCGACGTTTTTTCTGAGCGCGGATTCCACGCGACAGTCGATGTCACGCGCGTTCGTGTCCCAGTACGCGTCGATTTGCAGAGCGGGAGTATTTTTTCCGAGGAGAAGAAGGTCTTCCATTTCAGCGTGCGCTTCAGAAGTGCTCAAGTGCGAGGTTGAGTTCTGAGGAGTTACGCCGAATGAAGCTTAAACCCAAAATCTGAATTTAAGATCCGCAGATTACTCAGATTACACAGATTTTTTCTCCGGCGGATAAAGGCTCTGAGACGGTTGCCCCGTTAGGATATTAAAAAACGTGTGAAAACATTATTATTGTAGGTTATGACTACTTAATGGATGACCAAACTTATCAAGTTATCGGAGCGGCAGCGCTTTGTTTGGTCGTATGAGGCATCAACCAAACCATGAGACTCAAAAAGAAATCTGTGTAATCTGAGTAATCCGCGGATTTTTTAATCTTCGGGTTTTAGGTTGAACCGTGAGTCAGTTTACCGTGAATCGACATTAGAAGTCGCGTCATGAAAACGCCGAGTGCTCCAAACGAAAATATCAATATCGAGAACGATCCTCGGATGCCGTATCAACTCCCGTTCCCGGTTGAGGCACAAAAGGAAATCGTGATTCCGTCACCGGTGCCTGATGATGAACGTGTTTGGGTGCCGCAGATGGAAAACGTCTGGTTTCGTCCGCTCTGTCTAAACGCGTCTCAGGGTTACTGGGTTAACCTGTTACGCGTGCGCAGAGCCGGAATTTTGAGCCGGCACCGGCACCCAGCACCAGTTCACGGTTTCGTGCTGCTAGGGAAGTGGCACTATCTCGAGCACGATTGGGTCGCCAATGAAGGCGCTTACGTTTTCGAACCGCCAGGGGAGACTCATACGTTAGTCGTGCCGGAAGATGTGCAAGAGATGATCACACTGTTTCACATCAGCGGGTGCATGATCTATGTCGACCCTTGGGGGAAACAGACCGGGTACGAGGACGTGTTTACCAAAATCGCGATGTGCCGAGACCACTATGCAAAGAATGGCCTCGGTGCGGAGTCTGTGGACCAATTTGTTCGGTGAACGGGTAGCGATTGGATCTTAACCGCGAATGGACGCGAATAGAGGCGAATAAGAGACAGTCAGTCGTGCTAATTGGTAGCGGTTCGACTGAGTTTGCCGAATTCCTCGGTTAGGGAACCGTCACCACGATCTTACCTATCTGCGCGTTCTCTTCCATGTATCGGTGCGCCTCGACAATTTGGTTCAAAGGGAATGTCTTTCCGACCAGCGGGCGGAGAGCGCCGGAGGCCAGGCCATCTACAATGAAGCGTTTGGCGTTAGCCAAGCGCTGATCATCCGTGGTCACTTCGAACAATTCATAGCCTCGGATCGCGAGATGCCGTCCGAGCACATCGAAAGCGGGCAAGGGGGTCGGCGCACTGCTCAACAGGCCGTATAGGAAGATGATTCCGTTCGTCTTTGTAGCCTTTGCTGATTGGACCGATCGGCGCCGAAACCAATCGGCCTGGTTGCACGTTATGGTGGTACTTCAGAACGAACCGAAGAAAGCGGATCTGCGATTGACGGCGATTCTTTACGCCCTGAGCGATGAAACGCGATTACAGATCGTTCACAGTCTGGCGGAAAAGGAAGAAATCCCCTGTGGCTACTTCGGCATAGACATGCCGAAATCCAGTCTCTCTCATCATTTTAGAGTGCTTCGCGCCGCCGGCGTCATTACTACGCGCAAAGAAGGTACCGCGCTCATGAACCGCTTACGGCGCGCGGATCTTGAAGAAAGGTTTCCGGGCGTACTTGACTCTATCCTGGCTTCAATCAAACAAAAAAGGAAGCCGCGGGTTAGTGGACGGATGTCACGCCGGTGACAGTCTCCTTGTAAGCGGGCCATCTCGAGACTACGGGACACTCCGGTCGATCGCTCACGTCAACCTGCGGTCAGATGTTCACAACCGTCGGTGAGCCAGTCTTCCCGAAGACGCCTAGTGTCGGGCGTGATCTTAAACCAAGAGGAGCACCTAATGAACTATCTCGAGACGGTCCAAGAACTGGAAACGGCTCTGAATGTTAAGACGATTCTTGTGGCGGTTGACCTGTCCCCACGTTCGGAGCGGACGGTGGCTTACGCGGTCTCGATTGCCAGACAGTTCGGAGCATCGCTCAAAGTGATTCACGTTTATGTGCCGCCCAGTGCCGTTGAGTTTGGCTCAGAAGATATGTACCGGTTGCTCGATGAGGGGCGGCATGATGCAGAGCGGCGCCTGACGAATCTAACAAATCAGATACGAGCGAGGTATCCTAACTGCCAGTCTCTTTTTACCAGCGGTGACCCGGCCGAGCAGATCGCGAGAGCCGCCGCTGTAATGAGAGCAGATCTCATTGTGGTAGGACGTCATCAGCACACTTTGCTCGGTCATTTTTTCAAGTTGGATCAAGCGCCAAAGATTGTTCACCGGGCTGCCTGTCCGGTTCTCGTGTGGGAGGACGATGACAACTGAAATGGAAGGAAGCAGCGACATGAACATTCGCAATGAACTGATCGAACA
>JAFAHI010000143.1 GCA_019237325.1 Verrucomicrobiota bacterium
TTAAAGCCAAAAGCTCCTTATTCTCCTGTGCCGGATCGCTAGCGGAGTGGTCCTGGTCAGCTTTTTCAGTGTTAGACCTCTCCTGAGCCCGTACGGTGGCTCCTTGAGCTAACAGGGTCGCGGCTACTGTGGCTGTTCCGGTTCTCAGAAAGTTTCGTCGTGATAAAGACTTCAGTAATTCTTGATATTCCTTTGCGTTCATAGTTAGTCAGTTCTTGATTCTACGATTTTCTTCTTTGCTAACAATCGTCCAAAAGAGAGGCCGTCCTACTGTATCAGTTGATAATCCGGGGGAGAGGAGTTGGTAGAACACCACGGTCATTTTAGTCTACGGAAGCAGGCTCCCTGTGATGATGTTTCTAAGTCCTACTCCACTAGTTTTTTTCCCCTGGCCGGCTGCTCTGCGGAGTTGTTGAAGGCTGCGGATCCGAACTCATACCTGAGTCCGGGATCTTGATCCGTTTGGCATCGTCAGGATCGATAAGACCGGCAGTCTGCGGTGTTTCTATGATCCCATAGGTGTCGTGTATAGGATCGGCAGTGAGAAATCTGGTATAGGTCCATAACGGTCTAGTAATGCCGCCTAATAGTATTTCTGACATGCCACTCGTCGGATCATCGTTGACAATCTGGACCAATGTTCCCGGAATGAGGTAGAAAGCGTCGCCGTTTTCAACCATTCTTAGCTCGGTGGCGTCGGTATGATCACTGGTGATGTGCCGGAGCGTGTCCTCGTTGACGCATGCGTATGGCCCGTTAACCGTTGCCCAGCGGTAGCCTTCGTCTACGAGATGGGTTAAATCATCAGCGCGAATCGAGATCGGAAGGTTTAACACGGTTACAAAAAGAAAAATCGAAACAAATTTCATAGTGCCTTTTTAAATGTTCAGGAGTCCGCCCAGGTGATAGTGGTCCAGTTCGTATTCAGCATTGAGCGATGAGACCATCGCTCCAGCCAGAGTTGGATTTCCGCGGCGGTTCCACGAAGTCTTAGCGCGAAACGTTGGCAACCTCGATGGTCCGAGAAAATGAGAATGTGATCTGTCATCGTATTATTTCTGCCGGTTGGACCGGACCACAGGAATAGAAGGCATGAGGGTCTGTGGCTTGTACGAAGCCGAGAACTCAGTGGCCGACTCAGCCGCCAGCATGTCCTTCTGCATTTGGCTGATCGTGGCCAGTGTGGCGGTGATGATTAAAGTGGACAGCGCGAGAAAGGCCGCAATGTCCAAAGCCGTGTTGTTGGGCCGATTCAGTTTCATAATCTCGATTGAGTACATGCGCGGTGGACAAACGGTTTAAGAATGGCTGTGTTACTGGAGCGCCTTCTTTAATAGAACATATCCGGCTAGGACCTGAGGACGCTATTGATCAAAGGAGAAGTTTTCGGACTTGCCCAACGGAGTAGGCCAAATCATTCCGATCGATACGCGTGCGCCTGCTTTTGCGGATAACAAGCAAAACCCCTCTTCAGGTACTGATGGGCAGCGAGATTCATGCACTCAATCGGACGGACTATTTGAGAAACCAATGTACCTAATTGTAGGGAGAAATCTGGTACTGCAAGATGCGGTTCGCACTGTGGGAACAGCGTCAGACTATAATGGAAAATGTATTCTCTGCGCGAGCGAGCGCATTGTCTTTTGTTAGATCGATTAAATTGACTCTTGGCTTCGCATGGTTCTGACCAATCGACAGAGGCTCGCCTCATAGTCACGCCGCCAGCGTACATTGCGGACAACATCTAAAGCGATTAGCAAGAAGCTGCTCAGCAGCCAGGCTGCATCGAGAAAAATGCCAATAACTGGAACAAGCAGAAGCAAGATGCTGATGGCGACAAGCAACACATAACCGATTGTATCATCGCCTAGAAATTCCTTCGGTCGGCGTTGCCACAACCATTCAGCGCGTAGGCTCTCCCAATGGTCCATTAGGGGCCTACCAAAATGTCTTAGGATCTGCCAGGGCGGCATCTCGGTAAATCGCCATTCTGGCAGGTCATTGAAGTCTGTCCAAAACTGAGACCACATCGACTTGTTTATCAGTGGGTTTTATCTCCCAGTTGCCCACATAACGGAGAACCAGGGAAGTCCAAGAGAGCATAAGTAATATTACCGCTGCTCGCAATGATGACTAGCGCGAGCACATAGCTTCCTCTTAGCCCGGATCTAATTCTATGCATGGATATAGGTAGAGTCCCCGGAATTTGTCGTCGCAAAAATGGCTCGTCCATCTGTTCCTCGACTCCACAGCTATTGTTCAAGCTCGTGCCAAGCTTGGCCATCGCATTTGACAGTTGGACAAGAAGCAAGTTTTACATCCTCGCTCCGACAAAACTTACGCAGGCAAGTAGCGGCTCGAAATTCAACGAGCCGATTACCAAACGTGTCAGGACCGTCCTGCCGGTCGTTATCATATCCCACTGCCGCAGCATTATAAATTTTATGATCTGTGATGTTTTTCCTAGCGGAGTTTACGGAAGTGCTTTCGCTAGTGGAACAAGAAGAAAACAGAACGGATAGTAAGACAACTACAGGAAAAGCAATAGCCAATGTATCCTTCATTTTGTGAGAGCAGGCGGTTCCATTTTTTTTTATTCGCTGCCGAATGCGCCGGTGCTGATTTAATGGAATAAGCTAGTTCTGGCCCCGGCCTTGATCGCCCGTGTCCGCGGGCACCGGCTTTCCGTCTTTGACCAGGACAGGTTTTTCCTGAGTACCGGCAAACGTTCCTTCAGGGACGACTATCACGACATATTTTGCGGCTTCTTCCGCATGGTGGATCGCATGCAAGTGGTGACCATGCGCCACATGAGCGTGGTAT